>JADFNA010000158.1 GCA_022563625.1 Candidatus Zixiibacteriota bacterium | reverse complement strand
GCTCACTCTGGACTTGGAGGATTTGGACTTTTTCTTGCCTTTGCCGCCGGACTCTTCTGCAGGCTCCTTCTTCGGTGTCAAAAGCTCCACGATTGAAATTATTGCCGCATCACCCCGCCGCACCATTTTCTTGATTACCCTGGTGTAGCCGGAGTTGCGGTCCTGCAGCGTGGGGATAATTTCAGTGAATAATTTCTTGTGCACGGCTTTGTCATGGATGGTGCGGGCCACTTCTCTGCGGGCGGCCAAATTATCTTTTTTGGCAATCGTAATTAAACGGTCAGCCAGACGGCGCAGCTCAGTGGCTTTGGCGTGGGTGGTTTCGATCGTGCGATGCGCAAAGAGGGACGTCGCCAGATTCGCCAGCATTGCTTTGCGATGCGGTCTTGGGAGGCTGAGTTTTTTCGTTTTATTCTGGTGGCGCATTGTGTTATCCGATCAGAGCGGTTGGACCCTCGCAAGACTGGACCGGTCCGGCATGTTTCCAGTCTTATACCTGAGGAATCTGATTGTATTCTTTGAGTTTCTCGACATCCATTCCGAAATGCAGTCCCAATTCATCTAGTATCGCATTTAGTTCATTGAGCGACTTGCGTCCAAAATTGCGGAACTTGAGCATTTCGGATTCATTATTGCGCACGAGTTCTTCCAGAGTCGCGATATTCGCGGCGCGTAAACAGTTGGATGAACGCACGCTCAGTTCGAGTTCGTCAACCCGTGTACCCAGCAGTTTGCGCATCGGAGTCGTCTCTTCTTCCTGGATTTTCTCTTCAGTCAATGCCGAGTCCTCATCAAGATGAATGAACAACTGCAAGTGGTCTTTGAGCAGTTTCGCAGAATGGCAGAGCGCATCCTCCGGTGAGATTGATCCGTCTGTTTCGATGCTAATCATCAAACGGTCATAGTCGGTGCGCTGTCCGACGCGGGTATTCTCAACGTTGAACCAGCAGCGTACTACCGGTGAGAAAAATGCATCGATAAAAATCGTGTTGGACGGGACCCCCTCACGGCGGTTCATCTCCGAAATCGTGTATGTGCGGCCTGGCGCTATATCAATTTCCATTTCAAAGCTGACATCCTTGGTCAGTTCCACAATATGAAGATCAGGATTCAGAATCTCCATATCCGATCCGGCATCAAACATCCCGGCGGTGACTTTGCCCGCGCTTGAGCGTTTGATCGTAATTATGCGTATCTCATCTGCGTGGAAGCGTGTTCTGAGTTTTTTCACGTTCAATATGACATCGGTAACATCTTCATAGATACCGTCAATCGTGCCAAATTCATGCAATACACCGGCAATCCGAATTGAGACTGGCGCCGAACCCTGAATTGATGAGAGCAACACGCGTCTGAGCGCATTTCCCAGAGTGGTCCCGTAGCCCCGCTCGAGTGGCTCGACCACGAAACGGGCGGTGTTGACAATCTCGTGAGATTGATCTCTCACGATCTCAGTCGGCATTTGCAGGTTTTTCCATTTCATACTTTTCGTTCCCCTACTTTTAGGCTCTTCGAGAACCGGTCTCAGCTTCCGCACGTCACTTTCAATCAAGCGCTGCCCCGCAACGTGTCAGTGAACAATCGCGGCTTTGTGTAGTATCTACTTGGAGTATAACTCAACTATCAACTGTTCTGAGGCCGTAACCGGGATTTCCTCTCTGGTGGGATATTCTACAAGCTCCCCTTCAAGCGCCGCTTTGTTCAGCTTCAGCCAGGGGATCAATTCACCGCGCTGGTCCTTGAGCGCTCCGTGGATTAAATCCATCTTCTTGGATTTGTCTTTCACCTTGATAACCTCGTTCGGTTTGACCAGATACGAGGGGATATTCACAGTCCGGTTGTTTACTAATATGTGTCCATGCCGGACAAGCTGTCTGGCTGATTTGCGCGAGGGAGCAAATCCGAGGCGGTAGATGATATTGTCCAGGCGGATTTCCAGGAACCGGAGAAGATTCTCACCGGTCACGCCCGGCCTGCGCTCGGCCAACTCAAAGTAATGGTGAAACTGCTTTTCGAGGACACCGTAAAGCCGGCGGACTTTTTGCTTTTCACGCAACTGCAAACCGTATTCAGAGACTTTGCGGCGCATATTCATTCCGTGTTGTCCCGGTGGATTGGGACGCCTCTCAAAGGCGCATTTGTCGCTATAACAGCGCGCCCCTTTCAAAAAGAGCTTTTCGCCCTCTCTGCGGCAGAGCTTACAGTTTGCGTCGCGATACCTTGCCATCCAGCTTTCCTCTATTCTCTCATTCTTTTTTCTTCTGGTCCTGCGTTTCCAGACCACAACCTGCCTGCCCGGCGAATCGACAATGTCATACAATAATCTCGATTGCGGCCGCAGTATTAGTTCATGGCGCTTTTTTAGACTCGTCTCCGTTTGGGCGGGCGGCATCCGTTGTGCGGAATCGGTGTGACATCGCGGATCAGTGTCACTTCAATTCCCGCGGAAGACAACGCGCGAATTGCCGATTCGCGGCCATTTCCGGGCCCGTGGACCCAAACTTCCACACGCCTGAGTCCCATGTCCATCGCCTCGCGGGCGGCGGCGGTTGAGGCAAGCTGAGCGGCGAAAGGAGTTGACTTTTTCGACCCCTTGAGACCCATTTTCCCCGCCGACGCCCAACTGATAGTGTTGCCCCGCGTGTCAGTCAGGGTGATAATCGTGTTGTTAAATGTGGCGCGGATATGAGCCACGCCGGCGGAGTCTATCTTACGTGACTTTTTCTTCGACTTTGTTTTCTTTGCATCTGCCACTAAATCTTATCCTTACCTGTATTTTTTGACTCATGAATCATTTTTCGGCCAAGTCCCGGAATCTCAATTAACAGTTTTACTGTTACACCTAAGTTATTGCCGTTCAGCAACTTATTATTTCTTGGGAGGGGTCTTTTTCTTCCCTACAATCGCGCGTTTGGGACCTTTTCTGGTGCGGGCGTTCGTTTTGGTTCTCTGTCCGCGCAACGGGAGACCGCGGCGATGGCGCATCCCGCGATATGACCCGATGTCGATCAAACGCTTGATATTCATCTGGATTTCACCGCGCAGGGCGCCTTCGACCTTGTGGTCATTTTCGATGACGTTACGAAGTTTGATGACTTCAGCGTCGGTCAACTTGTGCACCCGCGTATCAGGATTGACACCTGTTTTCGTTAAGATGTCTCTAGCGATCGTGGGTCCGATGCCAAAAATATATCTCAGGCCGACTTCCACCCGCTTGTCCCTCGGTAAATCAATTCCAGCGATTCGCGCCAATTTTCAGACTCCTGTTTCTCTCATTCACGCGCGGCGCGGTACTGCCACATCCCGCCGCTCTCCGCCCGGCTAACCCTGGCGCTGTTTGTGGTTTTTGTTTCTTCTGCAAAGCACGCGGATAACACCTTTGCGCTTGACAATGTAGCAATGTTCGCAGCGTTTTTTGACTGATGATTGCACTTTCATTATTCACTCCCGCGTTTCGGGCGATGTACTTTATTCCCCGGATTACTTGTAACGATATACAATTCTGCCTCTGTTTAGATCGTATGGGGACAGTTCGAGTGTCACCTTGTCGCCCGTCAGAATCTTGATATAATGCATTCTCATTTTCCCGGAAACGTGGGCCAGGACATTGTGCCCATTATCGAGTTCCACGCGGAACATTGCATTCGGCAATGTTTCGGTGATCTTGCCCTCGACTGAAATTGTTTCTTCTTTGGCCATACACCGCTTGATGCGGTATATCTCCTAACAAACGTTGTTTGGCTGCCCGGCCGGGAGCAGGGAGAGAATGTCCACTCCTGATTCAGTCACAGCAACCGTATGTTCAAAATGCGCCGATGGTTTTCCATCGGCGGTAACAACCGTCCATCCGTCACTCTTGGAGTGGACATCAAAAGAGCCGGCATTTATCATCGGTTCAATCGCGATGACCATGCCGGTTTTCAGAATTGGACCATCCGCAACATCACCGAAATTCGGGACCTGCGGGTCTTCATGCATCTGCCGGCCGATTCCATGACCGACCAGATCGCGCACTACCGAAAAGCCGCTGCTTTCAGCGCACTGCTGAATGGCAAAACTGATTTCACCCAGTCGGACACCGGCTCTGACTTTCGCGATTCCGCAACGCAGCGCTTTTTCGGTCACTTCAAGCAGGCGGATTTTTTCTTCGCCTATATCCCCAACCGGGATAGTGGTGGCAGAGTCACCATACCAGCCGTCCAGAATTACACCCACGTCAACCGAGACAATTTCCCCGTCCTGCACCTTGCGGGTACCGGGGATGCCATGAACAACTTCATCGTCAATCGAGACGCAGGCGGATGCCGGAAAGCCCCGATAGCCCTTGAACGCGGGCTTGGCGCCGACCGCTAATATATTATCCTCCACCAGTTTGTCAATATCAGATGTGGCCATACCGGGTTTTATCGCCTCTCGAACTATTTTCAAAATGCGGGCCACCAATGACCCGGATTCCCGCATGAGTTCAATCTCAGCAGTTGTCTTAATGTTGATCATATCAGGCTTTCGCATTTCCGGCCTGCTTTAGGTCGGTCTGCCCGATATCCATAATAGCCTTCAACATGGCTTCGGTCACCTTGTCCGGATGAATATTGGCCCGGATTTCGACCAGTTTTCCCTGTTTGCGGTAGTAGTCTTCAAGCGGGCTGGTCTGAGTGCGGTAAACTTCCAGCCGGTCGCGAACAATCGACTCCTCATCGTCAGGCCTTCTCAGCAATTTCTCTCCGTCATTATCGCAGACCCCCTCGGATTTGGGTAGATGCATCGGATAATTATATCCGGCATCGCATTTCGGGCAGTAAAAGCGTCCGGAGAGTCTTTTGATCAGCTCATCCTCATCTACGCTCAGGAACAGGACACGGTCCACGTTTAGACCGTGATCGGAGAACATTTCGTCCAATTTATCTGCCTGGCTCAGGTTGCGAGGGAATCCATCGAGCATTACTCCGCCAGAGCTCATACTTTCAATTTGGTCCGCTATCATTTTCACTATTAGCTCATCCGGCACGAGCTGGCCTGATTTCATTGTTGATTCAACTTTCTTGCCGATTTCGGTGCCGTCTTTGACATGCCGCCGGAGCATATCTCCGGTGGACAGATGTCTCAGCCCGAGCTTTTGGGCCAGGCGATTGGCCTGTGTGCCTTTCCCGGACCCCGGCGCGCCGAGCAAAATCAGGACCATGGCTAATACGACCTTCCTCTTATCCGGCCTTTCTTCATAAATCCTTCATAGTGTCTCATAACCAGGTGAGATTCGATTTG
>JADFNA010000157.1 GCA_022563625.1 Candidatus Zixiibacteriota bacterium | reverse complement strand
GACTCGGCGCTACTCGTTCGCGATCCCTTCCGCAAACAGGAGCGATCGCACGAAACGCGTAGGCGGCGAGCCGAACGACATGACCTTGTCGTGGTACGCCTTGAGATTGAACGCATCGCCCCAACGCCGCTTCGCTTCCTCGCGCATGTCGATGTGTTCCAGGTAGCCCACGAAATAGGTGGAAAGCTGCGTGGACGTCAGTTGGGCACGGACCCACTTGCCCGCCGCTTCGCGCTCCTCCTGAAACGTGTCCTCGATCATCAATCGCATGGCCGCATCGCGACTCATGTTCTCGGTATGAATCGCCTGATCCATGATGGCATTGGCGATGCCGCGCAGATACCATTTGAGCACGATCAGTTGCATGAGCGGATCGCCGTCGAGAAAGCCCTCCTCTCGCATCACCTGCTCGACATACACCGCCCACCCTTCGATGAACACGCCCGACGAAAGCACGGCTCGCAGTTTCCCCGGGTAGCGATTCGAGTGCGCGAGTTGAAGAAAGTGCCCCGGCATCGCCTCGTGAATGGTCAGGTTGTGAATCGAGCGCAGGTTGTATTCACGCATGAACGACCGAACCTGATCCGTCGTCCAGTTCAGCGGCAAGGGAGCCACCGCATAAAAGGTCTTCTGCCCCACATCGAGCGGCCCGGGCGAGTCGCAATAGGCCAGCGACACGCCGCGCCGAAACTCGGGCATGACGATGATCTCGACCGGATCGTCCGGAATCGTCATGAGGTCCTTTCGACGAACGAATTCGGTCGCCAACGCGAGCGAATGCTTGGCCGTTTCCACGATCGCGTCGCCGGCAACCGTCTCCTGATAGGCCATTTCCAGGCCCGCGCGGATGATGGACTGCTTGTAGGCGTCGGACGGGCGAGCGGGAAACTTCGTGAACGGATGCGCCTGCACATAGACCTGCTTGGCAATGTCGAACATCTGATCCCGCACGCGGCGGAGTTCACTATCGGCCCGCTCTCGGATTCGTTGGCGAGTCAACGGCGTATGCAGCGTAAAGGCGAGCTTCTGGTCAAAGCGTTCGCGTCCGATCCGAAAGTCCCCCGTCGCTTGCGGCAGCAATTCTGTCTCGAGCCACTGTTGATGTTCAGTGACGACCTGCCGGGCACTAACGATCGCGCGCTCCAGACGCTGGCGTTCGCCTTCCGGCAGCGCCGCCAGATGCGGCACCACCGTGTTCTCGATGACGCTCAGCACGCCCCGATTCTGCTTGATCGCCGTTTCCGCGTGCACCTTCGGCACGCGCTTCGGTTCGAGCGTGGCCCGAATCTGACGAAAGAGCCGGGGGAATTCTTCCAGTCGGTCCGCCACATGGGCAAGGCGTTGAGGCAGCGGCGCGAACTCGCGCGCCGTCAGGCCATAGACCGCATTGCCGGCGAGCCTCGTGTAGACCAGCGGATTCCACGCCCATTCCTCGAGCCGTTCCGCTCGCCAAAGACTCGCCTCTGAGCGATGTTTCAGGAGCGCGTGGTCCACGCGATTGGCCGGCGACAACTTGTCCGTCTCGATGCGAGCCAACGCGGCGAGAATCGTTCGGTTGAACGCAGCCTGTCGAGCACGGGACTCGGCACTCACGTCATTGAGCTGACCGTCGTAACGATGATCGCCGAGCCCGGTCGCGGAAACCGGCGACAGGGCCGGGAATTCGTCGATGAAGCGCGCCGCAAGCCGTTCGAACTGTCTATCCGCCGCGGAGTCGGCTCGCGTCACCGGACCCATCACTCCTACCTGCACGACGACAAACAACCATGAGGCAAGTCTCGTGTCGCGATACATACGTCGGGACGACGTTGGGTGCCATGGGCAAACTTGTTTGCCCGTGTCCACCCTCCGCGAGAGCACGGGCAAACAAGTTTGCCCATGCCACCCCCAGCTTCGGCTGTGGCGATGCGCTGTCATCTGCGCTTCCTTTCACGCTCTCACACAGCGAACGGGAACCGTCGGCCGTTGATGCATGCGAATCGATCACCGCGTCCGCGTCGCGCCGGCTCGCACCTTGGCCTCGACGAGAAGTTTCCGAAGACGCGCAACGTCACCTGCCTGCCCCGATTTGGCGGCGAGGTTCGTGTATTCGTACGGGTCCGTCCGATGGTCGTACAATTCGACGCCGTACGTGCCGCCGCCCCACTCGGTGTACCGCCAGTGATCGGTCCGAATCGTGTACCCGTAGATCTGCCCTTTCGGCCGACCTTCCCATCGACCCCGACTCCGCGAGACGGTCAGCGCATACGCTTTACCGGCCACTATTTTTTCTATGCTTTTGTACACCGCAGTGTAATCCACGGTATCAGAGAGCATGTCAGTTTGTCCAGGCTCGGCGACATCAATCTTCAGTTCGCAGTCCACCTCAAAACGCCTGCCGGTTTCTTTTTCGGCCGCTGTCACACCGTGAAAACCATAAAACGACATGTTCATAAGGCGTATTGTGTCCATCTTATCCCGCCCGCAGCTTACGCGCTTTCACTCTTTGGAGGGCCTCCTGAAAAGGCAGCGGCCCGTTTGTTAATGCCATCCGAATATACCCCTCGGCCAAATCACCAAACGCAACTCCGGGGAGTGTCACCAGCCCATAACGCCGCATAAGAGTACCGGCGAATGATTGCGAAGAAGTTCTTTTTGGCAAGCGCGCCAGCAGGTACGGAAACCCCTGGCGGCTGACCGCTGTCAGCCCCAGCGCCTGGCACAACTCCTGCGCGGGCGCCCAAGCATCACGGATTCGTGAACGCAGCGAATGCAGCTCAGCCGACGGATACTCTGCGAGCGCTTCAATAGCTTCATCAACCCGGTAACGCAAGACTTCGGTCCCGCGCACATGGCCCGCGGCGCGCAGGCCGGCGATCAGATCTTTTGCGCCAATGGCGAAAGCGACCGGCAGCCGCCCGTTCACGCGCAGGAATGTCAGGCTGTAAAACTCCAACCCGATTCGGCGTCCGCTGGGGGAACCCATCAGTGAAACATCCTCACAGTCTGAAAAAGCGACATATGCAGCGTCGTTAATCAACAGCAGATTCTGGCGGGCGGCCAGCCACAGAAGCTCGTCGAGTTTTTCCATATCCAGTTCAGCCCCGCTGGGATTATGCGGATTGTTGATGAACATTGCGCGGGCGGCGCGTCCCAGATGTTCGGAAAACTGCTTGAGGCGGGGCATGAATTCGCGCTTTTCTGTTAGATTATAGGCCACCGATTCGGCGCCATAGGTCAGGATTGACTGCCTGTAGGCCGGATACCCGGGATTAGGATACAGCGCCAGATCGCCGGGGTCCAGATAAGCCAGTCCGACCAGGGACAGCAGTTCGCACGTTCCACTCGCAACAAACACTTCTCGCTCAGGATTTATTTTTACTCCCAGTTCACGCGCGGCCCATTCGGCTACGGCTGTCTGCAAGGCGCCGATTTGCTCTTGACCTGCGGCGCCAAGCGCTTCCGCTGTGATCTCGCGGGGTTTTGGCCGGGAGTCCGCATCAACCCAGTTCGGTCTGCCCAGATCAAGCGTTCCGAATTTCCGGCCGCCGAGGATCGGCGGCTGAGGATAGAATGCATCTGTTAAGCGGGGCATCTGGTACAGCCGGTCGGCCCGGTCAATTATGATTCTCTTAGGCATAGATATTTTTTTTAGCTGAAACTGTTTTCCCCAAGACTTTTTTCTCCCGAAACCCGCTCTACAACATACCTGCAACAGGCCGCCTCTGGCAAGCGGCTGACCCAAATTGTCGGCCGAATGTGACCGCGGCTGCTCTCAGCTTTCAGCCAGCAGTTTCTTCAGCCGTGTAATCTCCGCAGGCGGGAGTTTGTCGATATTCCCCAAACTCGAAGCGATTGTCAGAATCTTCAGATAACTTTCGACTATCTCATGCCGCTGATGGGCGACTTTCAGGTTTTCGCCAATAGTCAACAGACCGTGGTTTTTGAGCAGGAAGGCGTTACACTCGCTCAGAAACGGCTGTAGTGACTCTCCCACCTCAGGGGTCCCGGGAGAGGCGTACTGAGTCAGGCGAATCGGCCCGACCAGAGCCACAACTTCGGGCAGGATGTCTTCCTCGGGCTCCTTGCTGGCCACGGCATAGGCTGTGGCATAAGGAGCATGGGAGTGAACACAGGCGGAAACTTCCTCCCGAGCGATATAGACCGCCAGATGCATCCCGGATTCTGATGAAGGACCGCTGTCTCTGGACGTTTGTGTTCCGGTTTGTTTGCCCGCCAGGTCGATTTCGATAATGTCTGCTGAATTAAGTTTTCCGAGATTCGAGCCGGCCGCGCTAATTAGAACATTTCCAGACCCGGTTCGCAGTGAGATATTTCCCTCACATGCCGAGACATAGCGGCGCTGATACAGCTCCCGCCCGACTATCACAAGTCGCTGGCGCAGTTGTTCTTGTCCGGATTCGCTCATGATCCACAAAGGTAAAGTTAAAGCGCCGGTCCGTCAAGCCGGAGACGGCGCCGGAGGGCAAAACGATGAGTCGCTTTCTCTATAAGAAGTATCCCAACAACCATAGAATTCGGCCCCAAATTTGATCATAGAAACTTCGGGGAGCCGACGGGCGTATAACAAGCGCGGCATGGATTCACCAGGGCTAACTGGAAATCCCCCTGCAGTTTATACTAGTTTATAGTGTAGTTTATGCTGTCAATTTAGGCCTTGACTAATATGTGATAATGAGTTATACTACTTGGCTCCGTGGCACAAACCTGTTGGGGCCCAAAAGAAGGGAATTCAGGCTGTGAACACGCGAGATTATCGAACATCTTCAAGGGGGGACAAACCGGTGGGGAATCTATCCTCGGGGTCATCGGCACAGGGATCAGCAAAGCCATCTGCAAAACGCCTTGGCGCGCTCGGGCTGACAGCGATTACGTTCACGCTGGTCGGCATTCTGATAGCCTCTCAACTGGATTTTAGCGCTCGTTCAATCGCCAACGGACCGCTGATACACTTCACCGGCTCAAAATCCCCGCAGGCCGGGTCTGAGCTGAGTTCGCCGTTTGTGTCGGTGATTGATGCCGCCGCAGATGCTGTCGTGGCAGTTTCGGCCGAGCGCGGCTCAAAAGACCGATTCAGCTTTTTTAACTCTGGCCGCAAACCATCAACAACCAGTTCCGGGACCGGGTTTTTCTTCCGTCCCGACGGATATGTGTTGACCAATAATCATGTGGTCGAGGACGCTCAAAAAATCAAGGTCACGACCTCAGCAGGATTTGTGTATGAGGCACAGTTGGTGGGACTAGACCCGGCCACCGATCTGGCCGTGCTGCAGATCCAGGCCGACGACCTGCCGGTGCTCAAGCTGGGCAATTCCGATCTC
>JADFNA010000156.1 GCA_022563625.1 Candidatus Zixiibacteriota bacterium | reverse complement strand
GGAAATCTGTTCCAGATTTCCAATCAGACAACACTGGGAATTTCCGAGTCAGAAATCCTCTCAAGCATCGAGTCAATCACACGCACGATTATTGAAGAAGAAGATGTGGCCCACAAACGGCTGATCGAAGAGGCGCCGAATCAAATAGATGACAAAGTCTGGCGGGCTTATGGTATTCTCAAATATGCGCGGACATTGACCTCTGAGGAAACAATGAATCTGCTCTCGGCTATTCGGCTGGGGATCGCCCTGGGAAGGGTGTCTTTTGTCAAACTCGAACAGGTTAACGAAATGCTGCTCTTGTCGCAGCCGGCGCATTTGCAGATGTATTACGGTGAAGAGATGGACGAGGCCCAGCGGGATTCTGTCAGGGCGCATATGGTCCGGGGTAAATTACGCGACAGTGACCCGAACCAGAATCCCGAGGAGAACGTGTAATCCGCTCTGAAGGAGTGAAACGCATGGGCGCCCCACCGCTTTGCGGTGGGATAGTTGGAATTCTCACTATGGTCAGCTAAACCCACCGCAAGGGGACTGTTGATAAAATCCAGATGAGATGTAGGTCGGCGTTCCGAACGAGCGCAAGCGAGAGAGAAACCCGACAAGCCCCAGAATCCTGAGAAGCCAGAATCCTGAGAAGAGAGTGTAATCCACTCTAACGAAGAGAAACGCAGGGCCAAAGAAGGCGTTTGAACACGATAATGATTGCGATAATGAACTGACGGCGCTATTTTATGTTGTAGCAGGTGTCGTAGCTGCCGGGAGGGAGACCATATGAACGAAATGTTTACAGAAATGGCGCGAAAGTCGATTGAACACGCCCGTGATGAAGCCGCACGGTTGCGCCATGATTATATCGGTACCGAACATTTGCTTCTCGGCCTTATTCGTCTGGGAGAAGGGCGGGCGATTGAAGTCATTACCAATCTCGGTCTTGATTTAATGGACCTGAAAGCTTCAATCGAAGAGGTCGTCCAGCCCTCGGGCGGGACGATGACCATCGGTCAGTTGCCATTGACCGCCCGGGCCAAGAAAACGTTGGAAGTTTCCGGCCAGGAAGCCCGCGCGCTTAAATCCAAAGATATTGACACCGAACACATTCTGCTGGCGCTGCTAAAAGATGAAGAGGGCATTGCCGCACAGGTGCTTTCGATGTTCGAAATTGACTACAAAGAAGCATACGAAGAGCTCAAGAATATCCAAAACGGCAAACCATCGTCGTTTAAGAAAAAACGCAAGAAATCCAAGACTCCCGCGCTGGATCACTTTGGCCGTGATTTGACCGAGCTGGCCCGACGCGGGCGGCTGGACCCGATTATCGGACGTGAAGTTGAAATCCAACGTGTCTCTCAGATTCTTTCGCGCCGCAAAAAGAACAATCCGGTCTTAATTGGCGAACCGGGCGTGGGCAAAACTGCCATCGCCGAAGGCCTGGCGCAGCGTATTGTCGAGGGGAAAGTCCCGCAAACACTCGAAGGCAAACGGGTCGTGACACTTGATATGGCCTCGCTCGTGGCCGGCACCAAGTACCGCGGGCAATTTGAAGAGCGCTTAAAATCAGTCATGAATGAAATTGTCAATTCAAAAGATGTCATCATCTTCATTGACGAACTGCACACAATTGTCGGCGCCGGCGGCGCAGAGGGTTCGCTGGACGCCTCGAATATTTTCAAGCCCGCGCTGTCACGTGGTGAGCTGCAATGCATCGGCGCGACTACGCTCAATGAATACCGCAAGTATATCGAAAAAGACGGCGCGCTTGACCGGCGTTTCCAGACTGTGACAGTGGAACAACCGACTGAAGAAGATACGATCGAGATTCTCAAGGGACTCAGAGGCCGTTATGAAGACCATCACAAGATCACGATTTCCGACGAAGCGATTTTGCAGGCGGTGAAACTTTCGAACCGCTATATCAGCGGCAAATTCCAGCCGGACAAATCAATCGACCTGATTGATGAGGCCGGCGCCCGCGCGCATCTGTCATCATACACCAAACCCGAAGAGTTTGCGATTATTGAAAGTGAAATTGCAGAAATTCAGAATGAAAAAGAGCAGTCGGTCAAAAATCAGGCCTTCGAAACTGCCGCCCAACTGCGCGATGAGCTCAAATCCAAGCGCGAAAAACTTGTCGAACTGCAAAAGCAATGGGAAGACCAGCGCGAGGAAAAGAAAACCATTTTAACCGGCGAGGATATCGCCGCTGTGCTTTCACAGATTACCGGCATTCCGCTTTTCAGATTGGAAGAAAAAGAATCCAAGCGCCTGCTGCGTATGGAAGATGAACTCAAGAAACGGCTGGTCGGGCAGGAAGAAGCGATTGAAGCAGTCTCCAAAGCGATTCGCCGCGCACGCTCGGGAATCGGCGATCCCCGCCGGCCAATAGGGTCATTTATTTTCCTCGGCCCCACCGGCGTCGGCAAAACTGAACTGGCGCGCATACTGGCCGAGTTCCTGTTTGAAGATCCCGATGCCCTGATCCGCGTTGATATGTCCGAGTATATGGAAAAATTCGCCGTCTCACGCCTGACCGGCGCCCCCCCCGGATATGTCGGCTACGAAGAGGGCGGACAGTTAACCGAAAAAGTCCGGCGCAAACCATATTCGGTGGTATTGCTCGACGAAATCGAAAAGGCCCATCCGGAGGTGTTCAATATTCTACTCCAACTCTTGGATGACGGACATATCACCGACAGTTTCGGCCGCAAAGTTGATTTCAAAAACACGGTAGTGATAATGACCTCGAATGTCGGAACACGTCAAATCAGCCAGAACAAGATGGTCGGGTTTGATTCTGCCGATGAACTCGACTATGAAAAAGTCAAGAAGCGTGTCACCGAAGAGATGAAGAAACTCTTCAACCCGGAACTGCTCAACAGAATTGACGAGACAATAATCTTCCACAACCTTGAATTGTCTCACATCAAACTGATCGTAGATATCTTACTTAAAGATACCGCCAAGCGTCTGGCCGATAAGGAAATCAGCTTTAACCTGACAGCTCAGGCCAAAGACTTCCTGGCCCAAATTGGCTATGATCCAACATACGGCGCCCGGCCGCTCAAACGCGCCCTGCAAAAATACCTCGAAGATCCTCTGGCTGAAGAAATACTCAAGGGTCAGTATAACGGTCCTGTCGAGTTGACAATCGGAGTCAATCAAGAGGAAGAGAAATTGACCTTCAAGTTCTCCAAAGCCAGAGTCCGTCCCAGCAAGGACAAGGACCTTGATGAGGACAAAAAAGAAACCGAGAAGGTTAAGAACTAGACTACAACAACCAGCGACTCAGGAATTATCCTGTCCCGCTTCCTGGCGCTGGAAGCGGGACTTTTTTCATCTCGCGAGTTTGTCGACTAATGGATAAGACCCTGTTCAACAAAGAGTTATCCCTTGTCAGACTATTCTCCTTGCGAATTTGAAGAAAGTGACTATATTCTTGGGCCGCGCGGCGGAGTCAGTCGAGGCGGGATCAGTTGAGGATAGAAGAACAGCGCAAAAAGTGAAGTAACCGAAAGACAGGAATTGACTTATGGCACATAAAAAAGGTGTGGGCTCGTCACGAAACGGCCGCGACTCAAATGGCCAGCGGCGTGGTGTCAAAGCCTACGGCGGCCAGGCGATTCACGCCGGCACAATCATTGTCCGCCAGTGCGGCACGAAAATCCATCCCGGTCAAAACGTCGGGATTGGCCGTGACAACACCCTGTATGCAAAAATCACCGGTGTGGTGAAATTTGTCAAAGGCAAGGGCGACCGCACATTCGCCTGTGTGATGCCCTGAGAACCCCCAACGTGGGCGGCAGACCTCCCGGTCTGCGCCCCTTTTGCGTGACCGTGAATTCCTCTGGGGCAGACCGGGAGGTCTACCGCCCACAATAATACAACGTATAATAGACATGCCTAGAAAAGGCCCGCCGAATAGGTGGGCCTTTTTTATTGGGCTTGTTGATAAAGTCCCGAGTAGGCCGGCGTTCCGAACGAGCGCAAGCGAGTGAGAAACCCAACAATCCCTCTTTATCAACAAGCCCCCCATGCCCCGGTGGACAGGGCATTGAATTCCTTCTATCATAGACGCGGGCTGAACGAAGCAGAAATTTCAAACGGACATTGAAAATGAAACACACAGGAAAAGTGCGCACGGAGTCGGATTCTATGGGCGAGATGAAAATACCGGCGGCGGCGTATTATGGGGCGCAAACCGCCCGGGCGGTGGAGAACTTTCAAATCTCCGGCCAAATGCCGCATGAACGATTTATCTGGGCCGGATTGCAGATAAAAAAAGCCGCCGCAGCGGTCAACGGCGCGCTGGGAACAATTACCAAAACGCAGGCGAGCGCCATCTGCAGGGCGGCAGATGAAGCGCTGGCGGGTAAGTTCAATGATTCGTTTGTCGTGGACATATACCAGGCCGGAGCAGGCACCAGCCATCACATGAACCTCAACGAAGTCCTCGCCAACCGCGCCAATGAACTGCTCGGTGTCAAACAACGCGGCGCATATACAAAGGTGCATCCGAATGACCATGTAAACTTCGGCCAGTCCACCAATGATGTCATCCCGACTTGCATCCGCTTGGCGGCGCTGTCACTGGCCTCAGACCTGATCAAAGAAGGCAATGCTCTGGCGAAATCATTTGCGCGCAAAGCCAAACAGTTTGAGAAAATCTTCAAGTCCGGCCGCACACACTGGCAGGACGCCACCCCCGTCACTCTCGGCCAGGAATGGGGCGCCTATTCTGCTGCCATTGAAAAACTGACAGCCGGAGTAAAAATGACACTGCCTGATTTGAGGGAAATCGGACTGGGCGGCACAGCCGTCGGTTCGGGAATTAACTCGCATCCCAAATACCGGCGAATGGTTGCCGCAGAACTGCAGAAACAAACAAAACTCGGTATCAAACCTGGCAAAAATTACTTTGAGCGCATGCAGTCACTGGCCCCGTTTGTGGCGGCTTCCGGAGCGCTCAGAAATCTGGCGCAAGACCTGTCGCGTATCGCCAATGACTTGCGGCTGTTGTCATCAGGCCCAAATGTCGGGCTGGCGGAGTTTACTCTGCCGCCGGTGCAGCCGGGATCATCAATCATGCCCGGCAAGGTCAACCCGGTCATGGCCGAGATGACCAACATGGTTTGTTTTCAAGTCCTGGGAAATGACCAGGCCATACTCTGGGCGGCCCAGGCCGGGCAGATGGAGCTGAATGTCATGATGCCGCTGATCGCCTGGAACTTGCCGCAGTCGTTCACTATCCTAACCAACGCTATCAAAGCGCTGCGCACAAAATGCGTCGACGGTGTGACAGCCAACAAAGAAGCCTGCCTGCGCT
>JADFNA010000155.1 GCA_022563625.1 Candidatus Zixiibacteriota bacterium | reverse complement strand
ACCTTGAGCGCTTCCCCGCTTCCGGGGTCCAGCGGCTGGCCTGTGGTTGAGGCGGAAACGACGACACGTTTCGCGAATGGATCAATCGCGCTAATGGCAAACTGTGTGAAATCGCCGGTGCGTGCCCCGGCTGTTACCGAGTCAAACACCAGGTCAATCGAGCTGTTATAGTTAATAGGAATTTCCAGCCCGCGCAGAGCCAGAGTATTGGTGAGATGCACGGAGACTTCCAGCGTCCGGCCGGGGAATGCCGAATCCGCCGCCAGAGTGACTGTGTCTGCTATCACCACCAGCGCCTGATTCCTTATTCGTGTCAACTGACCGAATTCCGTCTGTATGGTTAGCGCTATGTCGTATAGGCCAGGTGAATCATAGCTGTGTGTCACAGAGCTTCCACCCGCGATCTGTCCATCACCGAAATCCCACTGCCAGCTTGTGGCGCTGAGATCGGAATTGTCAACGAAAGTCACGGTGTCTCCCAACTCAAGGATCAGAAGGCCGGTTTGGCCGTTTGCCGTGAAATTAGCTCCCCAGTCAAGGGCCGCTTCGAGGTTCACAATGCCCCAGCCGAGATTGTTGTCCGGAGCCGCGGCATTCGAGGCGGTTTCCTTTAGAGCTTTCATGATCAACAACGGAGACCAGGTAGGTTGGGCGGATATCATCTGGGCCGTCAGCCCTGCGACCAGCGGCGTAGAGAGCGAAGTGCCGCTGGGCAGTCCATAGCTGATATTGGAAGTGGAAGTGGCGCAGTATGTTTGCACTCCTCTGGCGCATACCTCCGGTTTGATTCGGCCGTCTGCGGTTGGCCCGCGAGAGGAAAACGAGGCCAGTAAGCCAGTGGCGTCCACGGCCCCGCAGGACAGGATGTCGAAAGCGTCAGCGGGCGCCGCCAATGTGAGTGGGCCAGGGCCGCCGTTTCCATTCGCATTGCAGACAATAATGCCCAGAGCGGCAGCCATCCCCGCGGCGATGGTTGTCACGGCCGTGATACCGTCATATGAGGCTGGGGTATACCATGCTGAGTACGCCAGCGAGCTCGAAATAACATCCGCCCCAAGAGAGTCGGCCCATTCCATCGCCGCCACCCAATCAAATTCCTCCTGAATTGTTTCGGACGCGACGTTTTCTGTTTTGGCCAAAAGGAAGTTAGCGCCATATGCCGGCCCATACAGTTTCCCGGACAGCTGCCCGCCGCAAGTGGAGAAGGTCAGTGTGCCGTGGCTCCACTGACTGGAGAGATCCCCGGCTTCATTAGCAGTGTTTGCGTCATTATTGATGAAGTCATATTCTGCCAGCACACGTCCTTCAAGAAAGGCCTGGACAAAAGCCTCATGGGTTTTGCGATAGCCAGTATCAAGCATAGCGATTGTCACACCCTGGCCCTTGTAACCCTGCACATGACCGAAATCCGAGCTGATTTGCGCAATCTGGGCCTGTGACTGGCCATAATTCAAAATGTCGCCGTCCCGCAGGGGAGACTCGCTGTCATTTCCGGGAGTTGTATTTTCTTCGGGAGTCGTGTTTTCCGGTTGAGGAAGATTGGGGCGTGTGTGTCTGGGCGCGGGTCGAATCTCAACCACAAACGGCAGGGCGCTGATCTTTTCTATCTGTTCCATGCTGCCTGAGAACGCTCCCGCATTCAGCCAGCGCGAAACTCGCAGCGTCTGCGCTCCCAGATCGGATATCTCCCTGGTATAGGCGGCATGAACGGGCAGGTCCGCGAACACAATACGATTCTGGCCAACCTTGGCCCTGCGCCTTAGCGAGCGTGAGTGAACAGCCGAGCGTTCAAGCGGCGCGGCCAGAGCCTCAGAGACGTTTTCGCCTTTGTCAGTGAAGAACACCCAGAAGTTCGCGCTCCCGTTTTTCGCCTGGATGTCCAGCAGGTAATCGCGTGCAGCGGTTGACAATGGCTGTTCAGATTTTGTCAAACGGATGTCGGCAGGACTGCTGTACAGTTCCCTGAAAACTCTGCTGTTCAGAACTGAGTTCGTGGCATTGCTTTTTTGCGCCTGGAGGGGAGTTCCACTAAGGAAAACGGCCAGAACGACCAGAGCCGCCAGATGAGACAGCGGGAAAGTGTCGCCTGCATACTTTTTCATAAATGTTTCCATGACTCGTTCGTTTCCAGATTTACACTGGCCGCAAGGTGAGGAGAGCGGCCGTTTCCGATGGCGCCAGACCGTGAGGTTCGGTCTTCACCCCAATATAACAATCAATCGCAAAATTGACAGTCTTTTTCGGCCATTGTTGATGGATGGTCGAAATCCGTCGACAGAAGGAAGCTTTTTCACACCTGCCGATTTCTGTGACATAACTCATGGGAGATTTGAGATATGCCGGGCGCTGTCTTCTTAACGTGGGTCCTTCGCCTCGCCTATGGGAGTGTCTCCCCACTCTTGAGCCTTTCCAGGCGCCCGAAATCTGATCTCGTGGTCTTTTCGGTTCTCGCTGAATTGCCAACTGTCTGAGATAAGTTTCTGTAGCACAGATGCTTAAACAGCGCTGTGCTGATTTATCGATTGTTTCATTTCAAGAAGGCACGTCTTGTGCAACCATTCACTACCCTTGGAAGGGTAAGTCGTCCCGAAGGGAACCAGGCCAAACAAGTGGGCTTTCCCGGATGGGCATTCCCGACCGATATGTTAACAGAAAAACGAGGTCGTACTCGAACAAAGGAGCGACGGCATGAACGGTAGACAAAGACGAATGACAATGAACCCGAGCGGACCCAATTCCAGAGGTTTCACTTTGATGGAGATGATGATCTCAGTTGTGATTATCGGTGTGATTGCCACCATGGCCGGTCCGCGCCTGACCAAGGAAATAACCAAAATTGAGTTCCGTGGCGCCGCGCGAGATCTGGTATCGACGCTTCGTGAGGCCCGTTCGCTGTCGATCACCGAAAAACAACAGTATGCGATTAGTTTCGACTATACTGAGGGGTCTTACTCACTTTTCCAGAAAGGTCCCACTCAGGAAATATTGGTGCGCACCAAACAACTGCCGGGCGATTCCCCCACGGTGATACAGCGTGTTACCGGCCCATTGGTTTTTAGCGCTGATGGTTCAGCTAACAACAGCGGTCAGATTTCTATTTTCTCATATGATGATGATGGGGCCACGTATTCGACGAGCTTCGCCACAATTGATATTCTGGCCTCTACCGGCCGGATCAAACTGTCGGAGCTTTACACTTACTGACAGCCGCCTCCCGGCAAATATGAAGTTGCGCGAATGAATTCGTGTTCTAACTTCAAAAACCGCCGCCGTTTGTTCGGCGGCGGTTTATTTTTTTGCATAGCCGGGCAGGTTTTTCGCTGTGCAAAGTTAATACACACAGTCTCGAGCAACAAGGGCCGAATGGTTAAAGAGGGAACTTCCGGTACCGATATTCAAGGGAGTATAGTTGTTTGTGTGCGTCCGGGCCAGGCGCCTGCCTGACCGGGAACAACGGGCCGCGCAGGTTGAAACAGCCGGACTATGGCGCGCAGGCCCGCTTTCAAAACGGAACAACTGCGATACGAGGACAGGACCCCATCTGGATTTTAGAAAACGAAAAATGATGGGTTTTTAGAACATTAAAGATGCATGATAGCTACCCAGGCTAACCTGATTCACAAAGTCCTCGAACTTTTTAAATGGAACTATGTCTTTCGGATGTCTCCCATCCGGCATACACATGATACATTTCTGATTGCAGGGCATGTAGAGATGGATGTGATAATAGTACGGCGCGTTTACATCTCGCACTTTTCTTGCTTCAAGATCCCTAATTGCGGCATTCTTGCTGGCGCGAGGCGATGCCATCATGTTATTGCATGCTCCCTGTAAATCTGGTTGTTTAAACCGGTTGCATGGAAATATGGTGCTCCGAATATTTCCACAGTTTAGGGCGTTGTTGCACACTTGGCCAGTGATGTTGGGTGTCGTGACACTGGCTCACGGCACACAACGCATACACCTTCCGATACCGTGTTCGTAACTGGCACCATTATAATCAGGCCCTCATTGCTCGGGGCGGCATTACCTTCTGGATTGATGAAGCTGCACTGACTACGCGGCGAAACACCCAGGCTCGCAGTGGGTCTGGTGCACCCAGGATCTACTCGGATACGGCTATTCACTGCGCGGTGGTCGTCAAGAGCGTTTACTATGTTAGTTTGCGAGCCGCTCAAGGGTTTGTGTCCTCGGTGATGAGTCTCCTGAGACTCGACCTGCCGGTGCCGAACTATAGCACAATTTGTCGGCGACAAGGATCACTCAAAGTCCCGATCTTTTCATCATCAAATAGCCGGCCCCGTCACATTGTCATTGATGCCACCGGGCTTCGGGTCTACGGAGCAGGGGAGTGGCACGTCCAAAAGCACCGCGGGGATCGACGACGTATCTGGCGCAAACTCCATCTGGGAGTCGACGAGCAGACGAAAGAGATTGTGGCTGTTGAGATTACCGCGAGCCACGTTCATGATAGCCGGGTTCTTCCTCGGTTGTTGATGCAGATTTCCGGTAAGGTCTGTCAGGTCTCCGGGGATGGGGCCTACGACACCAAAGCCTGCTATGAATCCATTGGTCAGCGTGGAGCGAAAGCCACGACTCCTCCTCGGCGAAACGCGAAGCGAATGAGGTGTTCTACCCCTCCTAAGCAGCTCGCCATCCGAGATGCCAATCTTCGTCAGAATTCAACAGCAAGGCCGGTATGCCTGGCGCGTAGCCAGTGGTTGTACACGACAGAGCTTGGCGGAGAATGCCGTGTTTCGGTTCAAGGGTATCTTTGGTTCCAGGTTCAGGGCGCGCCGGTTCGATAATCAGCGCGTTGAAGGGTGGATCAAGTGCATGGTTCTGAACCGAATGGTGAGCTTAGGCATGCCGGTGTCAGAGAGAATGTATTAAGCCTGCAAACGAGCCCGCAAAACCGGCTGCGTTTGTGAATTATGCAACAACGCCTCAGAACTGGATAAGGATCTCCGTGCGTGCACCATAACCATTGTCACGTTTTTCCTGCAAGGCGTAATGGCCATCAAGCTGGAATTGCACATGCTGTGCTAACCGTTGCTGGAATTGGAAGCCGAAAGCGCCCTCGTCGAGGCCATTGCCTTCTGTGTCCTTGCGAGCGGCGATCTCAAGAACGAGGTTCCGGCGGTGGTTTTGCCAGAACGCCTGATAGCCTATGGCTATTCCGGCGACTTCATTGGCGAAGCTGTTTAGCTCTGACCCGAAATTTCCGAGGCTCGGCGACGCAAAGAGAATTCCAAGAGAGCCTAAAGGACCGCCAACAACCGGTTCGCGGCCAGCCTGGGTGAAGGTATCGATGGCTATAAAAGGGTTAATGTAGACGATGTCATCCGACGATTTGGGGG
>JADFNA010000154.1 GCA_022563625.1 Candidatus Zixiibacteriota bacterium | reverse complement strand
TAACTTTGTTCGTCCGTGGCTGAGCGCCTGTATACCTTCTATGCATACCCTCTTGTTATTCTTCTCCATACTGGGCGGCATAGCGTTGTTCGGTTTGCTCGGCATTGTTCTCGGGCCGGTGATCGCCGCTGTGATGCTCACCCTGATGAGAATATTTGAGTCCCGCCTCAGTGAAAACTCACTGGGCGCCTCAACTTAGAGGTTTGTTAAGAGAACTAATTGTCTTTGCGAGGAGTCCGGCAGTTGGCGGACGACGCGGCAATCTCTCTCGGAAGAGATTATCTTGGACGGCAGACAGCCCGGTCTGCTTCATTACTACATCAGAGCCTCAGCGTAATGTCAGAACCCGTCGGAAGCTAACGCTCCCTTTGGGGATTCTGACCTACAATATGCATCAAATCTCCCATGTAGATTCTCAGCCGGCTTTAGCGTATCGAATTGTTGTGTGAGTAGACTTGTCTACTTGGGCGGCCAGTTCTTTTCGACCAGCGCGACTGCGTTGTGATTATGAATCGACTCGAAACTTTTGGCAGAAGCCTGATAACCGGTGATTTTTTCTAACTGGTCTAACTTGAGCGCCACTTCGCGCACGACATCTTCAACAAAGCGCGGATTGTCGAAGGCCTGTTCGGTTACCATCTTTTCATCCTCGCGTTTGAGCAGCGGGTAGACCGGTGAACTGGCGCAGGACTCAACAATCTCAATCAAATCCTCCAGCCAGATAAACTCAGTGAAGCGGCAGCGAACTGTCACCAGCGTGCGTTGATTATGCGCCCCGCGCGCTGAGATTTCTTTTGAGCAAGGACAGAGCGTCGTCACCGGGACTTCAACCATAAGCACAAAATCCAGCTCGCTGTCAAACGACGCTTCAAAGCCGCACTGATACTCACACAGCGCCCGGACACCGGAAGACGGCGCCGCACGTTCGATGAAATATGGAAAATATACATCTATATGCGCCCGCTGTGAATGAAGGCGGGCCTTTACATCCGTCAGTATTCCCTTGATTTCTCCGACACCGATGTTCTGATGATGCTCCACCAGCGTCTCGACAAACCTGCTCAAATGAGTCCCGCGGTAATCTTCGGGTAAATTCACCGATAAATTAATTCTGGCCACTGTCTGTTGCTGGCGTTTTTCTTTGTCCAGGACACGAATCGGATACGACAGGTCCGATATTCCGACTTTCTGCAAGGGAATGTTGCGATGATCACTCTGGGCCTGCACATCGGCCAGCGGCCCAGATTCCAAATACTCTTTTGTCACTTTAGTCACGATCTATTCGACGCGCTCTTTTTAGGTTGTGCGTATGACGCTTCAACATGAATTGAAATCCCGCCGCGCGGATTAAAGTCTCCGCTGACCGTCATTGTCTTCGGGCGGCAAACCGCTGCGCAATCATCCAGAATAAGATTAATTACTTCCTCATGAAATGCGCCGTGATTACGGTAGCTGAACAAATATAATTTCAACGACTTGCTCTCAATACACTTCTTGCCGGCCACATAGGAGATAGTGATTGTGCCAAAATCCGGCTGCGAGGTAATCGGACAGATGGCGGTGAACTCCGGGCAGGTAAAACGAATCTGATACTCCCGCTCGGGATGAGAGTTTTCAAATGTCTCAAGAATGTTTCTATCAGGTGAAGATGGAAACTTCGTTTCAGCAGAACCAAGATGTGTCAGGCCCGAGTTGTGTTTTTTTGCTTTAGTCATAATCTTGTTCTTGCAATTATCGCCTGTCTTATTTGTTGGTGGCGCCAATATAGCGTGTGGGGTCGCTGATTCCGGCCTCGGTGAATCCCTTGCGCCGCAAATGACAACTGTCACATGCGCCGCAGGCCGCCCCGCTTTCGTCCGGGTCATAACAACTCACCGTCAGTGAATAATCAACTCCCATTTTTGCGCCGAGTGTAATTATTTCCGCTTTGGTCATATCAATCAGCGGTGTGAGAATCTTGACCGGACTTCCTTCAACCGCGCGCCTGGTGGCCAAATTCGCCAGACTCTGAAAGGCGCGCACAAACTCCGGCCGGCAATCCGGGTAACCGGAATAATCCAGCGCATTCACACCAATATAAATCGCGTCTGCCTGTTCAACCTCGGCCAGCGCCAACGCATAGCTGAGAAAAATCGTATTGCGGGCCGGTACATAAGTGACCGGAATCTCTGCGCCTTCGGTGATTTTCCCGCCGCCGCTCCTGGGAACTGCAATTTCATCCGTAGTCAGCGCCGAGCCGCCGAATTGCCGCAGGTCAATTCCGACCAGGCGGCGCGGCGTGTTCCATAATTCTGCGATTGCGCAGGCGGCCTGTGTCTCGATGGCGTGCTTCTGTCCATAGTCAAATGTCAGCGCCAGAACGCTGTCGCTCTCGCGCTCTGCAATTGCCAGGGTCGTGGCGCTGTCCAGTCCACCAGAGAGCAGGACAATCGCTTTTTGTGGATGCTTTTTCTCGATGAGCATGCTCCATCAGACGCCGCGGGTAGATGGCTCCCAGATGTATTTGTGTATTTGCAAGTTCAGCCGCACTTGCAGTGAATCAGACAGAATCCATTCCGCCAGAGTTTTGTTGCTCAGTTCACCAAATACCGGCGAAACGCTGATAGGACAGATGTCCAGCAGGCCGTGTTCGGCGATTCGCTCTTTGGCCCAGTCATAATCGCCCCGTGTGCGCACGACAAATTTCACTTCATCATTGTCTGTCAAAAAATCAACGTTGCGCCACATGTTTTTACCGGCCATTCCGCATGAGGGTGTTTTGAAATCCACTATCCGCACACATTCATCCGGCAGAACGCCAATGTCCAGAGAACCGGAGGTTTCGACCAGAACTTTGTAACTCTCTTGCAAAAGACGCCGGGCCAGTTCCGGGGTCTGGTCCTGCACCAGCGGTTCGCCGCCGGTTATCTCTGCCAGGCGGACATTATAGCCGTTTACGGTATCTATGATCTCGTCAATCGACATATCCCGGCCTTCTTCATAGGCATACACGGTGTCACAGTAATCACAGCGCAGGTTGCACCAGGTCAGGCGGATAAATGCGCAGGGCCAGCCGGCAAAGGTCGACTCACCTTGTATTGAATGGAAAATTTCGTTGACTCGGAGCATCAGGATTTAGTCAATTGAAAAAGAGGCAGCGCAATTCGGCGTTTCATACACCGTCACTTTAGCAACACGGACCCGCTCATCAGTGAGCTTTGCGCTCAAATTGTCAAACAAATACTTTGCGATATTCTCGGCAGTTGGATTATATTCTTTGAAATAGTCCATCTCGTTCAAATCAGTGTGGTCCATCTCATCAATCAGCGCGTTCACTTCGCGTTTGAGTTCAACAAAGTCAATTCCCATCCCGGCATCATTCAGCTCTTCACAGCGGCAATAGACTTCGATTTGCCAGTTGTGTCCGTGCTGGTTGGCGCATTTGCCGCTGTAGTTTCGCAAATGATGCGCAGCCGAAAAATGTGTTTTGATCAGTATTTCGTACATGGTCTTTATCACGGGTTAGCGCTTCCACTCAGTATGTGTAGATCGTGTTGTGCCCCACCGCTTGCGGTGGGATAAGTGCAAATCTGTCTTTTAGAATTGTGAGAGACGCTTGGTAGCAGCATTATCAACCAATCCCACCGCAAGCGGTGGGGCACCCTGGTTCTGGGGTTCTAACTCAGAAGATGAATCTGGCAGGGATGCCGACTGCCAGCAATGAAATATATCCCCAAAAGGCCGGAATTCGCAACCGGCTGATGCAGGTATCTGTTAGCGGTGGTCGGGCCTTATTCAGGGCCGCCGAGGGTTTTGTTCTCTGGCATCCGTCTCTCCGGATGGTTCAGACCGGCTGTGATATCCGGTCTGCCCAATTTGTATTTCACCATAGCTGCGACAAAATCGCGGAACAGCGGATGCGGACGAGTCGGGCGGCTTTTGAGTTCCGGGTGATACTGCACCCCGACAAACCAGGGATGGTCCTCAACTTCGATTATTTCCACCAGGGAGTTGTCCGGAGAAACACCGGTCAGTTTCAGTCCCGCTTTTTCCAGAACATCGCGATAGGAATTGTTGAATTCATATCTATGACGATGTCTCTCAGAGATCAGC
The DNA here is from genome assembly GCA_022563625.1 of Candidatus Zixiibacteriota bacterium. GTDB lineage: Bacteria > Zixibacteria > MSB-5A5 > GN15 > JACZUZ01 > JADFNA01. The sequence continues at coordinate 1,293 of JADFNA010000154.1, read as the reverse complement.
TCCACACCATAGGCTTTCATCGTCAGTGAATCTTTTTGTAGTCTGGCCGGGTAGGCGCCCAGGCGCATGGTCCCGCCGAGATCAGTCACGCTCTCCTGATCAGCCATCAAATGTATGACCGGATGTTTAAGCTCACGGTAAAACTCAAAACTGTGCGCGTCTTCAATCCCCGCCACCGAACGCGCGAACTCAATCACGGCGCACTGCATACCCAGGCAGATTCCCAGAAACGGAATATTATTCTGGCGCACATAACGAATCGCTTCAATCTTGCCCTCAATGCCACGTTCGCCAAACCCTCCGGGGATTAACAGTCCGTCAACGTCATGCAAGAATTTCTCAGCGCCGTTCTTTTTGATGTCCTCTGAACTGACCCAGATCAAATCAACCCGCGCATCATTGGCCGCTGAGGAATGCGCGAACGCTTCAATGATAGATTTGTAAGCGTCTCTTAATCCGACATACTTTCCACAAATGACGACTTTCACCCGGTGTTGATAATTTTTAAGCCGTCCCACAAACTCGCTCCAGTCGGCCAGATCCGGTTCGCCCTGCGGCAATTCGAGCCTGCGGCAAACCAGATTGTCAAATCCCTGCTCGTTGAATAGCAAGGGGACTTCATAGATTGTCTCGGCGTCTTTAGCGGATATGACCGCCTCGGCTGGCACATTGCAAAACAGTCCGATTTTCTTTTTGATTTCGTCGTACAACGGTTTTTCGGTTCTGCAGACCAGAATGTCCGGCTGAATGCCGATACTCAACAGCGCTTTGACCGAATGCTGGGTCGGTTTGGTTTTCAATTCCCCGGCGGCTGCGATATGTGGCACCAGTGTCACATGCACAAACAGCGTGTCCGGTGGATTGTTTTCCAGGCCTATCTGGCGTATGGCTTCCAGAAATGGAAGCGATTCGATATCGCCGACTGTGCCGCCGATTTCAATAATTGCCACGTCAATATGCGCCTCATCGCGCTCCAGGCGCCGGATACTGTTTTTGATTTCCTCGGTTATGTGCGGGATGACCTGCACTGTGGCGCCGAGATAATCACCGCGCCGCTCGCGGGTTATAACCGAGTTATAAATCTGGCCGGAAGTGACATTGTTTTCGCGGGTCATGGACTGATCCAGATAGCGCTCATAATGGCCCAGGTTTAGATCGGTTTCACTGCCGTCATCGAGCACATACACTTCACCGTGCTGATACGGGTTCATCGTGCCCGGATCGACATTCAAATATGGATCGAGCTTGAGCATTTTGATTGTCAGGCCGCGCTTCTTGAGTAGCAGCCCCAGC
>JADFNA010000153.1 GCA_022563625.1 Candidatus Zixiibacteriota bacterium | reverse complement strand
TTTACCGGCAGTCCGAATGACATCTGGTCGCATAAGTGGACTATCAACCCGCGCCTGAAAGACGGCGTCTGGATCAGCGATTTCACCATCCAGCCTGAATACTGGTCAGCGCCGGGCGACCTGACTATTGGCGTATATGCCCACGAGCTCGGACATGGATTTGGCCTGCCGGATTTGTATGATACAGATAATTCATCCTGGGGGACCGGACGCTGGTCTCTGATGTCAGGCGGATCGTGGAATGGTCCGGGGAATATGGGCAGCTCTCCGTCACACCCCGACGCCTGGAGCCGGATCAGCATGGGACTGGCCACGTCAACGAATATCACTGCGAACATCAACGGGTTCTCACTCCCCAGTGTCGAATCTGGCCCAAACATTTACCGCATGTGGACCGGCGGCGGCGGCAGTACTGAATATTTCCTGGTGGAAAACCGCCAGCGGACCGGCTATGACAGCTATATTCCCGGCGACGGACTCCTGATCTGGCATATTGATGACGCCCAATCAGGAAATACATCCGAATGGTATCCGGGAAACACCGGATCGGGTCACTACAAGGTTGCGCTCGAACAGGCCGATGGACTGTGGAACCTGGAGAAAAAGATTGACGTGGGAAGTGTCGCCGATCCGTTCTCAATAAACACCGGCGCAACAAATTTTTCGCCGTCATCCACGCCTAACTCAAACGCGTACAGCGGGGCGACAACGTTCGTCGCCGTGCAAAACATTTCGGCCAGCAGCGCAAACATGAGCGCAGATTTAACCGTTTCTCTGGTAGCCGGTTTTAATGACCCTGAGCCTGCCCTGCCGGATGAATTCACCTTGTATCAGAACTATCCGAACCCATTTAACCCTGTCACGAACATCAGTTTCAATTTGCCAAAAACAGGCCAGACGACTGTTACCGTTTACAACTCACTGGGACAGATTGTCAATGTCATCGCCGACGGCATTCTTCCGGCAGGTAACAACGTGGTTGTCTGGGACGGATCCAACAAGAATGGAAGCTCGGTGGGCTCGGGGATCTATTTTTATGAAGTTGTAACTGAGGAATTCCGCAACGCGCGCCCAATGACGCTCATCAAATAGCCAAACTCTCCCTGCCGGATCAACAAACCCGCAACGAAGGCGACGAACTACGGACAAACCCCCGGCTTAATCAAGTCGGCGGGTTTATTTGCAGAAAAAATGTGAAAGATGCGCCGGGTATTTAGCGATTGAAGTTCTTGTCTACCGCTCTGTCAGCCGATTGGACTTCCTTTTTTCGGGGCTTGCTGCCGTTGGATGATCCGCCATCGGCGCCGCCAGATCGCTTGTCGCGTTTGGAGCGCGTATAGCAAAACTTGCACATCAACGGATCGTCCACATAACCCCGCTCGGCGAAATACTCCTGCGCTTCAACTGTGAAGGCGAACTCTTCATTGCAATCCGAGCAAATCAAAATCCGAACTTCAAGCTTCGACTCCATTCTCCCCCTCCTTGGAATGAATGGTTTGACCTACGTCGACTCGTTGAGGTCGCTTAGATTATGACGTCCTTCTCTGACGCCCTGTCAGTCGCTTGTGCCGCCGTACCCCGTCTAGCTTCCCCAGCGCACAGCCACACGACTGTTCAATCGGCCTAAACTAAGCCAAGAGTTGAAAGTAAGTCAAGATACTTTTTTTATAAAGTTTCATGGAAATTATTATGTTAAATCTTTGCCATTGAGAGGCGCTGGATGTGGATAACTGGCATTTATCAACCCAGCGGGTCAATCGGCTGGCAGGGCGGCGCAGGGCCTCCGGTGAAAAGACGGGCGATGATGAATACCACATCACCGATATTCACCTTGCCGTTGCAATCCGGATCCCCAGCCAGCTCTTCTGGGGCCGGGGCTGCGCCTCCGTGAAACAAGCGGGATATGAGATATGTTACATCAGCGATATTCAGCCGCCCATCCCAATTAGGGTCGCCGCGTTTAACACTGACAACCTGCAAGACGGCGACTGAATCGCTGATCGACGGGTTAGTCAGAGAGTTTGCCCGCAAGCGCGCTACTGAAATCGCCCCCGGCAAGGTCCCGGCCGGCGGAATTACGCGCCCGACGATTAGTGAATCGAGTCCCGCCTGAAGCGTAATTTGCTCCAGAGGTAGAGAAGTGAATGTCCAGCCGCCGCTGGCGCTGATTGAAATGGCGAAGGAGTCTTCGGTAGCCGACAGATTGGCCAATCTCATACCTACCGGGTTCATGGCCAGCGTATAAGCAACGGAATCGCCCGCCACAACTACTGCGACGCCTTGTGGGCCAGCTATTTCGGCCGAATAAACAAAACTGGCCTGTGAGGTGTAAATTGACAGATTGAGCGCAACAAGCGTCAACTCGTCGTAGGTCTCGAAATTATTGACGACCAGTGACCCGCGCTGGTCCGAGTCGAGTGTGAACCATTTTATCTCATGTTCGATTTGATTGCGCGTGGAGATCACAAAACCCGACCAATTCCTGCCATTGAAGCCGTCCAGGGACAGTTTGAGATCACCGTCGGCCAGGCCAGGGGAAAATCTGACGGAGCCGCTGGCATATCCCGCCGGACTCTTGGCGCTCAAGGTATTTGCAACAGGATATTCGTTCCATGCCGCCGAAACATTCATGTTGGGATACCCGGCCCCTTCACTAAAACGGGTACCGTCATCACGCTGGCCGGACAAATGCAGCCAGGTGACGAACTCCGAGTACGCCTCGTCCCTTGTCACGCCGAAACGAAGCTGCAATGTGTCAGCCAGCGCTTCGCTGGCGTCCTTGAACCGCGCTCCCTCCCAGACCTGGCGCAGCAACGTAGTATCAAAGCGCTCCGAAAGGAACAGAGCCCAGATGAACGTTCCATACACGCGCAGTGTCTGCAGCGAATTTGAGGTAAGCGCCACTTCCGGCCGCGCAAAGAAGTCAGGTAATACGTTGTAATTGTCATTGGTTTCGTCAAAGACAATTTCTTCCATCCAACCGGCGCTGGATTCCATAAACCAGAACTCATCGGCTTTATCATACCCGAACTGCACGGCGTGAAATATCTCATGCGCCAGAGACGCTTTGGCGGTACCTATCGCGTCACCCTCGGGATCATCGTTCGGCGGGAACCCCTGAAACGTATTATGGCATACAATATAACTGGAAAAGTCATTCCAAGCGGCAGGACCGGCGGTTTCACTCTGGGTGAAGCCAAATGCATTTATGTTTTGAAAATAAATGTCATACCGATCGTCTCCGCCGCGCCCGTCATCTACCGGAGGCGCAAGGTATCCCAGATGTGTCACGATGGTTGTCCAGGAGGAATCAGCGATCAAAGCCATCCGCTCAATGAAGTCCGGTGTCCCGCTGCTGTCCTGATCGGCGCCCGGCACAGCATGGGTCCCCGCCACATCATAGTGCAGTCTGATAAGCCCTGCTGGAGAATCATAGATTTGGGAATTGCTCGGTCGAGCCAAAAGTTGTTCATGTATGGATGGCAGATCAGCGCCAGGCGACAACGCTGAGGCTTCAATCATTATGCCTGTGGCGCAGCGGACCTGCAATCCAGAGCCGGAATCAAATCTACTCTCGCGAACAGCGCGTACTTTCCGTATGACTTCTTGAGCAAGTTCCGGAATGTCCTGGCTCCGGAAGGATCCAGAGTTAAAATCCCTGTTCTGAGCTATCTCGGCCTCTACCGGCAACACCCCAGCGCTCAACGCGCCCAGGAACGCCAGAACTACCTGCATAACTGAAAATCGTTTATGTGGCCGTTTATATGGCATGGCGGCTATCATCGAATTGTCGGACCCACCCAAAAACCGCCTGAAACAAAACGTGTGCGCTTTACACTGGCTGCACCGGGAATCCGGCCGTGGAATCAACAACAGGAAGAACTACTGCAAACAGGGCGCCGGGCCAGCGGCGAATATATGCTTAATAAGAAAGGTTATATCAGCGATATTCACGCTCCCGCTGCAATTTGCGTCGCCCAAGCGGACATCGTAAGGCGGCGCTTGGCCGAAAGAGAATATATAGGCGATCAAATAGGTGATATCTGCGATATTTATGTTTGCAGATCCGTTCGCGTCTCCATACGGCAACACTGACGCGCTCAGAGTAAAATCATTGTCATTGTTGAACCTGCTCACTACCTGGACGCTGATAAACATCGAATCCCAATCCGTGAAGTTATACAGGGCAAAAGTTCCGTTCGATTTGGTAAAATCCATTTGCACATCGCGAGTTTCATATGCCCCACCCGGGTCCTTTAAAATTACGGACATGTCCCAAACGACCGTGGCATTACCGGTGAGTTCAATGAGCGCCAATCCCGCTGGCGCTCCTGCAGTCGCCAACGACATGTAAGTGGAGGCAAGCCCGTCGGGCGCTTTAAGCGGGTGTTCGTTGGTAAACGGAATAACCGGCAGCGCCCTGTCAAGAATCACGCCGGGATACTCTGCCCCGCTCGGGTAATATCCCGCTTGCGCCCTGTCGCCGGTGAAGAAATTCCAGACCCCAAAGTCTGCGAATATGCCGCCTGTGCTTACTCCCCAGCCTGACAGCGCGTCATCGATGGCGTCGATTCCATTGGCGGATATCGAAGCCTCCCAGATTTTACGCATCAATGTGTCCGTATAATTTTCCGCCAGGTACAACGGCCAGACAAACGCTCCGTAGGGATGAAACCCGCCATTGGTTGTCAGAAACGTGTCCGTATCATTGTAGAAGAAAGGCAAAAACTGATAATTGTCTTTAACTTCCGGAAAAAGTTCCACTTCGTTCCAGGTCGCTGATGATTCATACATCCAGAGATCATCCAGACCATCATAGGCCAGTTGAACGGCGTGAAAATATTCATGGGCGCAGGTCACCTTGAGAGCGCCAATCTGGGAACCCTCCGGGTCCTGATTGGGCGCAAAACCGGCAAAGTCGCGGTGAATCAAAATGAATGAAGTGAAATCGTCCCAGGGCGCCGGACCGGTTGGATCAAAAAACGTGATACCATAGCCGCCTATCGAAGCAAAGTACACATCATACTTAGAATCACCGCCCGATGTCCCATCGTCGGGGGGGAGCAGATAACCCAGCTTGGTGTGAAACAGATTCCAGGCGCTGTCGAGATAGACACCGGCCCGATCAACAAAATCCGGAATACCATTGACATCCAAATCCTCGGCCGGAACAGTTTCGGGCCCGGTTGTATCATAGTGCAGGCGAAATTGCGCCCCCGGCGAAACAACACTGGTGTCCATCACCGGACGGCCTATCATTGAGGTTACCAGTGATTGCTGTTGAGGGTCGAATTCGTTCCAGTAACGGGCAATGTCTCGACTCAACGAAAAACCACATTTGAGCAAAGCTACATCACTCCCGGCGCTGTTATATTCAGCGGGTAACGCCTG
>JADFNA010000152.1 GCA_022563625.1 Candidatus Zixiibacteriota bacterium | reverse complement strand
AAAGGAATTTCCCAAATCCCCTGCCCGGATACCCGGCGAGTTTAGACGCGAATTCAGAAAGTCCCTCATTCAACCAAGAATCTTCGTTCCTATCATAATTATAGTTGATAAGATGCTGCAGCTCGTGTGCTGCAGTAGCAAGCACTTCCTTCTGATTTAATTTTCCCGGAAATCACCGTATTTTTGCCGCCCAAGAGAGTTTTTCCATTGCTTCATGGTCATCTTCCTGTCAGCGATATGAATCAATTAGCGCTTATATTATAACCCGGTACTTAGCTACACAACTCTACATTCTCTCAGTAAGGTGAGAGATTCTCGTGGTAATTTCTTGACCCAGGGCGGGCTAGAAAGAACGTAAGACGCCAAAGTAAGAAACATCGTAGAAATGTATGATACATAGCCTCCCCGGTTCAAAAAACCGACGGCGGGTACTTCTGGCCCGGCCCATACCAGAGTCTGCTCTGCACGGCAATTTGTACCAGGCTGATATTATCAGGCTGAGTCCAGCGGACTCATATAGGACATACTATGATGTGGGCGCTAAAGTTGGCGGGGCTACCCGCCGCATTTGCCAATCACGGATGCCGGTCATTTTTGCAACTTTTCACGGAATCCGCGAAAGACATACCTGAGTAAGATAGCCTGCCATGCGATTCAGTCAAGCGATATTTTCCCAGAATACCGGGCCGGAAGGGGCCGGTCTGTGAGATTGGCCGGACTTTACTTGCCCGGTTTTCTGACTCGCCAGATTGAATCGGCGAAATAGCGTTGAGAGTCGAACAGTGTGTCTTCGACTACGAATCCCGTGTCAGCGGCCAGTCCGAGTATATCGCTCAAGAGGTACTTGTAAGAATATTCTGTGCGAATCGGCTCCCATTCGCAAAAACTGAATGAGCGGCTGATCATGCCAACATAGACTTCCTGATCTTTCACGCTGACCAGATAGCTTTCCATCGCGCCGTTTAACACGTTGTAGGTTCCATAGTGCCGGAAGTTTTTCAGGATAAACTGCCCGCCGAGTTCGGCGTTTATGCGGCGCAGAAGATTGAGGTTAAATTCGGCGGTGACTCCCTGAGTGTCATTGTAGGCCCAGAGCAGCATTTCAATGTCTTTTTTTAAATCAAAGCCAATCAAGACACAGTCGCCGTCATTCAAACAGGTCCAGCCATTGCGCAGGAAAAACTTCGCTTCGGAATTCGTGAAGTTCCCAATACTCGAACCGAGGAACATGACATAGTTTTTCCGCTGTCCACGGTTATGGAGCCACTTGAGTCCATTGAAATAGTCTGAAATCAGGCCGTTGATTTCAAGCTGTGGAAAGCTCGAACCAATATCAGCGACAAGCTCTTTCATCGCGCCTTCGGAGATGTCAATTGGGACATACTGAAACTCGAGTTCTTGTTTGTGGAATTCTTCGAGCAAAATCTTCGTTTTGACACCCGTTCCGGCCCCCAATTCAACCAGATTGAATGGCGCTTGTTTCATCATCGCTGAAATTTTTGCCGCGTTCGTTTGCAGAATTGCACGCCCGCAATCAGTTGGATAGTATTCAGGCAGATTGGTGATTTCTGTATACAGCTCACTGCCGCGTGTGTCATACAAATATTTTGAAGGAAGGGTTTTGACTGTATCGGACAGGCCAACCAGAACGTCCAGCGCGAACGCATGACGATCGTCAAACGAATCGGCGAAATCTTTGGGGTCTAGGATTTTATACGACATGTGTTGGATCAATTCGAGAGAAGCGCCAGGCATCGCCGGCCAGGCGGAACCCGGTGAATTGCCGGCGTTGGTCTTCTGCGTAAATTTCTGACCGGCTGTTCTTCGTACGCTCGCGGAAAATCTTGCGGAAGGGAATCATTCAGTGGAAAGTAAAGTTCAGGTTGGCATACAGTCGGCATTGTTTCCGTCCCGGTGAAGATCCGCCGAACGAGCGCTGAAATGAATTAGCCATAATTGCCGGCGGGAGTCAAGACAGCCGGGGCGAACATGATAGCTTCCCAATTATCAATTTGTCTATTTCCGTTTCTCTATCTCTGCCCTGAGAGATTTTGCCGCCCGGCCGATTGATACATTATCAAGATCAACCGCCTTGTTTGCTGATCGCATGGCGTCGTTGTTGATCGACCCGATCAAGCTTCGTAGCGCCAGCGCAAGCCGTTTGTCCTTCGCCGCCTGCGGCGAGAGTAGCAGCGCGGCATCATAAGGCGGCAGCGCCTGCTTCGGGTCCTCCAGAACTCTCAGTTTGTATGCCGCAATATATCCATCGGTTGAATAGGCGGCGATCACATCGACTTCATCCTCGGCGACAGCCGCATACATCAACGAGTGGTCCATGCTCTTGAGCTCGCGAAATCGCAGGTCATACAAGTCGCGCAGTGACACCCATTCCGGACGGCCGAAGAATTCATAATCACTGCCCATAACCATCTGCGCGCTATGCGGCGCCAGATCACCGACTGTGACTATGCCTTTTGCCTCGGCTATTATTTCGGGCAAAGCCAGTGCGTAGGTGTTATTGAAGCCCAGGGCGCCGAGACAGGTTATGTCATGGTTTTCTTTCAACCATGCAGTCATAAGTTGCAGCAGAGAATCGGACGGAAGCACATCATCGCGTTTCATATGATTGGCCCAGATCGTGCCAGAATAATCAATGTAGCAATCCACTTCTCCATTCGCGAGTGCATCGAACAATATGGTCGAACCCATGCCGGGTTTGACCTCAGCGCGAAATCCCGCTTCCTCTAACAATCCCGACATCAACTCGGCCAGAATATACTGTTCGGTAAATGGTTTCGCCCCGATGACTACTGTCGGGCGCTGATCGGCGCTGATCGCGCTCTTTATCATTGGCGAGAGTCCGCATCCGATCAGTATTACCAATGCAATCCCCGCAACCAGCGCCAGTGGACGGCTGCGCCGTGTGGCGGCGATCTCAAACAGGCGAATAAGCTGGTCCAGGCTGATAGCCAATAACGCCGCAGCGACAGAACCGACCAGCACGGCAGTTTGATTCTGTGTTTGCAGTCCGCTGAAAATAAAGTTCCCCAGCGACTTTGCCCCGACCGGCGTCGAAAGCGTTGCGGCGCCCACCACCCAGACAGTGGCCGTGCGAATCCCGGCAATAATCACCGGTGACGCCAGAGGCAGTTCAACACGCAGCAGAGATTGCAAAGAAGTCATGCCGATACCCCGCGCCGCTTCAGTCATGTCCTTATCAACTTCCAGAATGCCCGTGACTGTGTTACGAAGTATTGGCAGAAGGCTATACAGAAAGAGCGCGATCAGCGCCGGCAAAAACCCGATCTGGCCCAAAAGCGGCACCATCAGCGCCAGAAGCGCGATACCGGGTATGGTTTGCATAATTGAGGCAAAAGTCAGCGTCGGCCACTGCAGCGCTTTGACTCGCGTTACTATAACCGCCAATGGCAGGCAGACCACAATCCCAATAGCCAGCGCCGAAAGCGCCAGCGCTAGATGATGTGACAGATAATCCGGCAAGAGCGAAAGTTGTTCACTCAAATTTTCGCTCATAGTGAAAATCCTTTGCTGCCGGATTTTTTCAGATAATCTTTCATATGCCGCCGCGGGGCATCAAGCAATCGTTCGACATACGGATGTCCTGGATTTGCAAGCAGTTGTTCAGGCGTTCCCAGACCGACAATCTTTCCGCTCTCCATCACCGCTATCCGATCGGACAGATACAGCGCCTCGCTGATGTCATGTGTTACTAAGATAATAGTGACTGACAGCGAGTGATGAATCAACCTTAATTCATCCTGCAGGCCGGCGCGGGTTATCGGATCAAGCGACCCGAATGGTTCGTCCATCAACATCAAATTTGGCCGTGCCGCCAGCGCTCGCGCCACACCAACCCGCTGGCGCTGCCCGCCGGAAAGTTCGGCCGGCCGGCGCCGCCTGTACACTTTGGGGTTCATTTCCACCAGCTCCAGCAGTTCGTCAACTCGTGTGGCGATTTCCTCTTTCCCCCAGCCAAGTAAATCCGGAACGGCTGAGATATTCTCGGCAACTGTCAAATGCGGAAACAGTCCGATTCCCTGGAAGACATACCCGATACGCCGGCGCAGTTTGACCGGGTCTATCCGCGCTGTGTTTTCGCCGTCAATGATAATCTCGCCGGATGTCGGCTGGATCAATCGGTTGATCATTTTCAGCGTGGTTGTTTTACCCGAACCGGATTCACCGACCAGAGCCAGCAATTCGCCCTCGCCGACCTCAAGATTTACGTCCGATACGGCGTAACTGCGGCCGCTGTCATAGGACTTGGATACAGCTTTGAGAGATATCATAGTCAGGAATAATTTCGCGAATACGGTCGGTTCATTTTCAAGGTATCGTTCAGAGATAAATTGTCAAATGCCGGGTGATTACTCTGCCCAAAAATCTCTTGTAGGTCAGAATCGGCCGCTCGCGTCAGCGATGTGGGTGTTCTGACAACGCTAATGAAGAGACTATTTGGTACAACAGATCCCTTTCTAACAATCCTGTCAGAACCCGCCCGAAGCTGACGCTCTCTTTGGGGATTCTGACATACGGAGCCTGATCTACTGAAAATCATTAATCCAATACTATTCAGATTTGTTCCGGCGCAGATTATGCGCTTGACAGGAATTGACCTTACAGCTATTTTAGATGTGGAGCCTGCTAGAAATCACGCTTCGCGTCACACTCCGCGATGCGTGACCGCCCGGTCCCCACGGGTCACATGCCCAATATCACCCGCCGATCTCAGCGGCGACTTGGATGTACGCCCAATCCTTGAGCCTAAACCAGAAGCGCCGGGCATATATCCAGTTTCTGTGGTCTTGGCTGGCCCTTACTTCGGGCGGCCATTTTGGGTCTTTGATGCCGCAAACAAATGCGGCCGAAAGGGAAAGCGGTGGCAGGTAGAATCTTCACACGAGTGTACCCACAGTTTGTTCTGATTTCGGCGTTGGTTCTGATGCCGTTTCAGATCACCTATTCCCAGACCTATTCCAAATCCTATTCCAAAACAAGCTCCGCCTCAGCAAGGCTGGAATATGCTGCGCTGATCGCCCAACGCTATGCCGTCGGGAATGAACGCCAGGGAATGTATCTTGGCGCCAGTTCAGCGAAAGTTTTGGGCTGTGTTACTGGCTCAGCGCCTGATGCGGTCCGGGGGTTGACGGTTGGTTGTACTTTTCATGACCTGCAAAAACACGGTTCCATGGGGCGTCAGATCGCGGTGAGCCTACAGATACCGCATATAAACTTCACCTGGACTAATCAGGATAACAATTCTTTCTTTGGTGGCCGGAATGTGCGCTTTGAGTCATGGAATAGTGTCACTGGTATGTTCGGCGACGGCACAGGGGGAGTGGATATTTTGGGTGGTCTCATTCCACCAGACAG
>JADFNA010000151.1 GCA_022563625.1 Candidatus Zixiibacteriota bacterium | reverse complement strand
GGACGCATCAGATTCGCGTCCATTTTGCGCATGTGGGACATCCGGTTTTCGGTGATCCTGATTATGGCGGCCGCGAGAGCTGGCACAGGGGTTTGTTCGGACCGGAGCGGCTGTTCGGACAGCGGATGCTAAAAAGTTTTCCGCGCCAGGCCCTCCACGCCCGGGAGATTTCATTCAATCATCCGGTAACAGGCAAGCGGATTGAATTGAGCGCCGGTCCTCCTGGAGATTTTGTGGAACTGCTGGATGCAATTCGAGAGCATGCCTGATGTATCCGCCCAACCTGGATTGAGCGGCTTGACAGCCGCTTTTGGCGGGACGTACCTTGCGCGGCTGACGTTGAACCCGGACTAACGCGGCTCGACCGGGACAATCGTAACACGTGATTATAGTATCAGCAATCCAGACAGAAAATGCCGGACGAGAATAAACATGGTACAAAACCTGAGGCGCTAACTTACGCCAGTTCTGGAGTGGACATTGAGGCCGGCGCTGAGGTTGTCTCGAGAATCAAAGACATGGCGCGGACCACGTTTACGAAAGAGACGCTGAGCGATATCGGATCATTCGGCGCCCTGTTTGACGCCTCATTTCCCGGGCTTGAAAAACCGACGCTGGTCTCCTCGGCCGATGGCGTCGGGACGAAATTGAAGCTGGCCTTTGCTACGGGCAAACACCACACGGTTGGTGAAGATCTGGTGAATCATTGTATAAATGACATTCTTGTTCAGGGCGCGCGTCCGTTATTCTTTCTGGATTACTTTGCGACCGGGAAGCTCGCACCGGACATCGCCGCCGAAACAATCAGCGGTATCGCCAACGCCTGCCGCAAAACCGGAACGGCGTTTATTGGCGGTGAAACGGCCGAGATGCCTGATTTTTATCAGCCGGGTGAATATGATCTGGCGGGGTTCATTGTCGGCGTGGTGGATCGTGGCGCATTGATCGACGGAAGCGCAATCAAAGCCGGTGACAAACTGCTAGCGCTATCCAGCAACGGGCTGCACACCAACGGGTTTTCCCTCGCCAGGCGGGCGTTGTTCGAAGAAGCCGGCCGCACATACGATGAACATGTAGACGAGCTAGGCTCAACAATCGCAGAGGCGCTGATGGAAATTCACACTTGTTATCTCGGGGCGGTCAGCGAAATGCAATCACGGAAGGCGGCTATCAGCGGCATGGCGCATATCACCGGCGGAGGAATTGCCGGAAATCTTTCGCGTATCATTCCCGATGGACTGCAGGCTAAAGTTGATTTGTCCGGCAGCGAACCGCCGGTAATTTTCAAGTTCATCCAGCGCTGCGGGTCTCTGGCCGGCGCTGAAATGTTTCGCGCGTTTAACATGGGTGTCGGTTATGTTATCGCCTGTCCACCTGAATCGCTTTCGGATATCAAACAAATTGCATCCAGCCACGGACACGGGCCGTTTGAAATCGGTGAAGTTGTCAAGGCGGCCGGCAAGTCGAATCAAAAAGTGACGTTGGGCTAATTTTTATTGCAGGATAGACTGGCCGGTGAATTCATTCTCAAAAGAACGAGTTTCGAAAACCGTGCTGCTGGCCATTTTAGATGGTCTTGGTCTTCGGACTGAGGCGAACAACAACGCGGTCGCGCAGGCCCGCACACCGACGCTTGAACGACTGCTGAAGAATTGCCCGAATGTTCCAATTGACGGTTCGGGTCCGGCTGTCGGCCTGCCTGCCGGTCAGATGGGCAACTCGGAAGTCGGGCATTTGAATATCGGCGCCGGGCGTGTCGTGTATCAGTTTGTGACGCAGATTGACGACGCAATCGCGGATGGTTCTTTTTTCTCACACAGCGCCCTGTGTGCGTCGCTAAAGGCGCTGAAATCGCGCGCCGGAGCGCTTCATCTGTTGGGGCTGATGAGTGATGGAGGTGTGCACAGCTCGCTGGAGCATGTGCGGGCTTTGTTAAAACTGAGCGCGATGATGAAATTGCCTGAGGCGTATGTACACGCGTTCACTGACGGCCGCGACACACCGCCAAAGTCGGCCCTCAATTATCTCAAAACGCTGCATGGTTATTTTGATGAGTTTGGCGCCGGGAGTCTGGCAACTGTGATTGGACGCTACTGGGCAATGGACCGTGACCGGCGCTGGGAGCGGATACAGGAGGCATACGACACTCTCGTGCTTGGACGGGGAAAACAAACTGGCGATATTTTTGCGTCGCTTCAGTCATGCTATGATTCTGGTGTGACTGATGAGTTTATTAAGCCTATGACACTCAGCCAGCCCGACGGAGTGGACGCCAGAATCAAGAAAGGTGATCTGGTAATCTGCTTCAATTTTCGTGCCGACCGCATGCGCCAGATATGCTATTATCTGACCGGCAGAATGCCAGGCGCGGCCAGTGGGGCGGCCCCGCCCCCGGCGCTCGGCATTGATCTGTTGACTATGACTGAGTATGACACTGAAATGAGAGATGCAACTGTTCTGTATGTCCGGAAATCTCTGGATAATCTGCTGGGTGAAGTGGTCGCAAACGAAGGGCTCAGGCAATTGCGGATTTCTGAAACGGAAAAATATGCGCATGTGACATATTTTTTCAATGGGGGAGTTCAGAAACCGTTTACCGGTGAAGAGCGGGTATTGATTGCTTCGCCGAAAGTGTCGACATATGATCTCAAACCGGAAATGTCAATTGTCGAAGTGACTGACACGCTCTGTGAAAAAATACGATCGCGCGCCTTTGATGTGATTATTCTGAACTATGCCAATCCGGATATGGTAGGACACACCGGCTCGCTAAAAGCCGCCACGCTGGCCGTTCAGGCGGTCGATGAGAACTTAGCGAAGGCGCTGGAGGCTCTCGATGAAGCCGGCGGGGATGCGCTGATTACGGCCGATCATGGCAATTGTGAGTTGATGTTTGATGCAGTGAGTAATGGACCGCACACGACGCATACGACGAATCTTGTGCCGCTGATTTTCTATGGTCCGAACAAGGACCGTTTCGCAGCGCCGCGCACCGGCGGTGTACTGGCGGACATTGCGCCCACCATTCTGGATCTGCTGGGCATTGCGAAACCCGCAGAAATGACCGGCGAGAGTTTCGCCAGCCGGGTGCGCGTATAGCTAATTTTTGGCGTCGATATTCAAGGAAGAAGTTAATCGATTGAAGAAGTGGCTGTCACTGTCGGGCTCTGAAAACAGGCCGCGAAGGGTTGAGCTGGTTTTTTGGGCGGTGATAACCGCGCTGGCATATTTCCCGCTGGGTACCGGATGGCTGGCGTGGTTTGCGCTGGCCAGGCCGCTTTTGCTTTTGGGGCCGCTCGGCCCGCGCAGGGCGTTTGCTTCAGGGTATCTCTATTCACTGGTCTTTAACGCACTGGCGCTGTACTGGATCGGGTATGTGACACCGCCGGGGTATCTGGCGGCGATTGCGATTCTATCACTTTATCCGGCGCTAATTTTCGCCATATTTTCAGCGATATACAAACGTCACACGCAGGCTGCGCTTCTGATTTTTCCAATCTTATGGGTCGGTCTCGAATATTTCCGCGGACTCGGAGAGTTCTCGTTTCCCTGGACTGATTTTTCATATTCACAGGCGTATTATCTGTACTTCATTCAAATCGCATCAATCACCGGCGCCGCAGGGGTGACGTTCATTGTCACTCTGGCAAATTCGTGCCTGGCGCTGGCCTTGCGTCCGGGGATTCTGGGGGAGCGCCGCATGACGTACACTGCCGCTGCCGTTATCGTCATCGGGTCAAGCTTCGCCTACGGATGGGTTGTAACGCCTGTCCTGACTTCGCCGCCGGAGATCAGACTGGCGCTGCTACAGGGAAATTTCCCGCTGGAGACCAAGTGGTCACCGGACAAGAAGGACCATGTGTTCGCTGTCTATGATTCTCTGGCCCGATCGGCCGGAGAAAAAGGGGCGCGGCTGATCGTCTGGCCGGAGACCGCCGCGCCGACATACTTACTGTTGGATAAGGAATATGTGCGGCAGCATAGCGCGGGCGCACGTCAATCCGGCGTTCCGAATTTGATCGGAACGCTTCATGTTGACCGTAGCGCCGGTCAAAAACGGCATTTCAATGCGGCCGTACAACTCGAAGCGGATGGGAGCATGTCTGCGCCGTATCTCAAGCGGCGCCTGGTGCCTTTTGCCGAACAGGTGCCGTATCAAAACAAACTGCCGTTTCTGAAACGTTCATTTCTTGAAAAGTATTTGACATTTATCAAAACATATGATGTGCAGTGGTGGTCAGACTTTTATCCGGGTGATTCGACAATACTCCTGCAATTCGATGACGTTCAATACGTGCCGTTTATTTGTTTCGAGGTTGCCTATCCTGAGTATGTCCGGCAGACGCTGCGCTCCGGCGCGCAGTTTATTCTCACCATCACCAATGACACCTGGTTCAAAAAATCTCCGGGACCGTTTCAACATGAGCGGATTGCCATCATGCGCGCAGTGGAAAATCGGGTTTGGCTGGCGCGCTGCGCTAACAGCGGTTTTACTTTTTTCGCCGACACCTACGGCCGCAAGCGTGAGCGGATGGAATGGTACACACGCGGCTATATTATCGGAGAAGTTAACCGCCACTATCATCCGTCAACATTTTATCGCCAGGGTCAGGTTATGGCCCGGCTCTGTTTTATTTTCACTACTTTGTGTGGGTTCTTTTTCCTTTTTCTTAAGATAGGTAAACGGTTTGGTCTCTGGATAGGCCGCCAACGCCGCTCGGATGTATAACAACATAACCGCCAAGTGTAATTGACGAGTAATGAATCAACCTGGAAAAACAGTTCAATGGACGAATGCCGCGCTGGTGGCTCTGTTTACACTTGCCGTTCTAGCGCCGCCGGGATGGACACAACTGTCCGGCTGGCGGACTTTTGGCGCCACCCGTGACGTAAAGTACATCGACATTGTTGGCGCCGAAGTCTGGGCGCTGACTTCGGGCGGGATTTTGGCCGTTAATCCCGCCGATCTGTCGAACAGGATATTGACCAACACTGATGGGCTTTTCACAAACGATTTCGAACATCTGCTGACTGATGCAAGCGGCGACCTGTGGATCGCCGGGCTGGGGCGTTTGATTAAACGCAGCGCCGGTTCGAGTTCATTCGAAGCGTTTCCGTTTTTGGATCAAAACCGGGCCTTTGTGCGGCTGTATGCGCTGGCTGATGATCAAACCCGGCTCTGGGTGGGTACAGACATTGGCCTGGCGCTGTTTGACAAAATAACCGACGGTGGACAGATTCAGGACAGCTATCAACGGTTCGGGTCAATACCGTCACAAACAGATGTTGTCGATGTCATCCTGACCACCGACAGCGTGTGGGTGGCTACGCCCGACGGACTGGCTGTTGGCGAGAGACTCGATCCTTTGCAGCTTAAATCATTCGCCCACTGGG
>JADFNA010000150.1 GCA_022563625.1 Candidatus Zixiibacteriota bacterium | reverse complement strand
ATACGCGCTCATTACTTAGGAACGGGCGCCGAAATCTATCAGCAGATTGCGCGCAAAGTGACACATTTCGGCATGGCAGTCGGCACCGGCGGAACGTTTATGGGCATCATCAGCTATCTCAAAGAAATGAATCCTTCAATTCAATCGTTCGTGGCCGAACCTGAGGGCGCTGCAATACTTGCCGGTCAGCCGGTGACAAAAAAGGAGCATATTATCCAGGGCACCAGCTATTGTCTCATTCCCCAGAAATGGCGCCCCGAGCTGGCCGATCATTATGTGCAGGTTAGCGATGATGAAACACTGGATATGACACGACGTCTGGCGCGTGAGGCCGGGTTTCTGGTAGGGTTTTCGGCAGGCGCAAATGTGGCGGCGATCAAAAAACTAATCGAACAAGATTATTTCAGCGCTGATGATGTGATTGTCACCATCCTGTGTGACTCGGGCATGAAGTACCTTTCCACCGGTCTTCTGGGATCAGGTGAGGAATCGGAAGTTGCGCGCCGCCGCGAAGAGCTTGAAGCTGAGGCCGAAGCCAAATAGCAGTTATCGGGTCTCTCTCTGGCTTGTTTTTTTGCTGAATTGTCCACGCACTCGGGGAATGAGCTGCGTATTTGGGATAACCACTTGAATGCTTTTCAGATTGTTTGCACCGGCCAAAACTTTCCCGCAATCATTCCGCACAGCCAACCATCGGTTCCGTTCCGAAATTGAAAATCCGAGATATCAGAAACGTAACATCAGCAATATTTATCCGACAGCTCCCATCCGGATCAGCGGCCGCCGGGATCGGCGGCGGTGGACCAAAATTGAAAATCCGGGCAATCAAGAAAGTGATGTCGGCAATGTTTACTTTACCGTTATTGTCAGCGTCACCGGGAACATAGTTCAATATTTCTCCGACACCACCGGCAAACATCGGGAAAATAGAAACGGCAGGGTTCGATGCGCTGAATACTGTCCTGATAGTCGTGCCTCCAGCAAGCACAATCGATGTTGTGTCAATAATCACGGCCATCGGACCGGGTATTCCTTTCTGGGACAGATATAACTCGGCGAACAATCCTGTTTGGGCAGGTATGACACCAACGCCCGATAGGAAAATACCTGCGTTTACCTTTCCGGCGATTGAATCCAACACAACGAACTGTGCGCCGGGAACAGTAGTGTTCAAGAATGAAACCGAATCAATCACTAAGCTGGCGGTATCATACGAAACAATAATCTGCAGAGCTCCCAGATTTTCGTCATTAAAGAAGCGGACAGGTACGATAATTTGACGGCCCAGGCCCGCTGCGAAATAATCAATGCGCAATGTATCCGGTATCCCGGGGTCACCTATCGGCGGGTTTGCCGACAGAGACAGATGATTTTGCCCTGCGGCGGCCATGCCCTGGCACAGAAGAGCGAGCGATAGCGCCAGCGGGTATAGAGTTGAACAACGAATTCGAATATTTACCACAATCATATCACATTACAGTTTCTGGTGACCGGCCAAAGCATTGGAGTACCTTGTGTTAGGGCAAATCCCGCTTTACGGTTCACGGGATTGAGAACAGCAAGGTAGCGCCTGTTAATTATATCGGCGTTCGGCGCGGGAGAGTTATGCGGGCTGGCGAGACACGGCGCCTGTAACTAATATACGCGGAAACAGGGATTTGGGTAGCGGTTTTTGCGGAAAGTCATATCTGGCGGAATACGAGAAATCCATCTTCACGGCCGCAATGGAAAGGGATTCGTCCTAACCTGGTCGGCGAAACAATCTGCTAACTCCTATCTTCCCATACGACATAAACTCTGGGACAGAATCCGGGAGCGAGCGTCAGCGCACGGGTAAACAGACGGCGGTCACATTCCAATAGGCCCGAATTTTAGACTGGCTGGCAATCAGGACCGCCGGGACGCACCCGCACAACAGCGCTTGCCTGAGGCAGGGGAATATCAGACTATTGCTTTACAACTAACTTTCCATTCTGATTGAACCTTACCGCATCTCCGCGCCTGAAACTTCGCCCTTCAATACTGAAGTTTTCCGACAGCTCACAATACCTCAGTTGTCCATTCTCATGGAAACTTGTATTGCCGTTTTTGCCGTGGATCGGGTTGAACACTGCGGACAAAAAGCGGAACCTGGCGCAGGGTGTTCCTTGAATAACCTGGTCTTCAGCCAGATAGACAGTTCTCACTTGACCATTGGGGTGAAATTCCGTCATGAAACCATGACCATCTCCCCGGCAGAGATACCCCTGGATTTCAGTGTCCTCTTGCAGGAAACACCAGTTGAACTGACCGTCTTGGGTGAAGTGGATGCCTGTTCCCGCAGGAAGTATCTGACCGGACAATGTATCTTCGCGCGCCAGGCGGCAGAACTCAAGATTGCCGTTCTTGTAATATTGAATTTGGCCTGAGCAAGAGACTCCCTGGACCTCAGCAGATTCACCCTCCGGTACTGCCACTCTTCGCCCCTTACTATGATCTTCACCGCTTCCGATAATGAGCGCCAATGCAAATACTGTGGCCGCTCCGACACCCAGAGATCCAAACACTATCGATCTGACCCTTGTGGATACATCCTCTCCTTCACCCTTGCTTCCCAGGAAAAGACAGACTGAAGATGTCACGATCGGGATGACAAAAAACAGCCACATTTCCATATCTTTTCGGTGGAATTGAAGAAGATCGGAAAACAAGACAGCGCTGACTGCGAAAGCTGCCAGCGCTATGGAAATCGTCTTAGGGAACCTTCTACCTAATTGGCCGAAGCCAACAATTATCAATCCAAGCGCCACACCAAACGCTGATGCTATCGAGAACCCTTCCATTAAGACGATGGCGATTATCCCCTTGACAAAGTGTCCCTTTCATGTTATATTCCTCTCAGAAAGTGAGGGTTTGTACCATGAAAAAGAGACAAATATCTATCATAGAAGTGTTCGAGAGGTTTGGAACCGAAGAGAAGTGTATCGAACACTTTGAGAAAATCCGCTGGCCCGAGGGTCTGTGCTGTATCCGCTGTGGCAGTGTTAGAGTGTTTAAGTTTGAGGGCGAGGGAAAGACCCACAAGGTTCGCTATCTGTACGAGTGTGTTGACTGCAAGTATCAATACTCGGTGACTACCGGAACCGTGTTTCACAATTCCCATCTTCCGTTGACCAAGTGGTTTCTGGCAATTTACATGATTTGCTCGGCCAAGAAGGGCGTAGCGGCTAAACAGCTTCAGCGCGAACTGAATGTCAGTTACAAAACTGCGTGGTATATGGCTCATCGTGTTCGCCTCGCTATGCAGGAAGATGACGCTTTCTGTCAGAAGTTTTCCGGGATTGTCGAAGTTGACGAAACTTATATAGGCGGCATAAAACGAGGGAGGCGCGGGCGCGGAGGCGCCAATAAAACTCCGATAGTCGGAATGCGGGAGAGGACTTCTGGCAAGATTCGCTTGAAAGCTGTAGAGAACGTTTCATCGACTACCCTCAAGAGATTCATTAGAACTCACGCCAAACCGGGAAGCCACGTCCATACCGATGAATATACTTCCTATATATGGCTTGACTCGTCCGAGTTCACTCATTCCGCTGTTAAACACGCCCAGACTTACGTTGATGGGGATATCCACACTAACGGCGTTGAGAACGTCTGGAGCTTGTTCAAGCGAGGTATTACTGGAGTGTTTCATAAGGTTTCCGCTAAGTATCTTCCGCTTTATCTGAATGAATTTGAGTTCCGTTTCAATCACCGTGACGACTTCGACTTAATGGATCGAGTCTTGGAAACGAGCTTCTGAGGTAATAAACCGCAAACTGTTTTAGCTAGGGCTTTTACGTTTTCAAAAGCACGCCTTGCTTCGTCGGGAGTATATTTCACATCAGTTCGGCTTAAGCTATCAACTGGTAATTCTTCATCAGAATGACTAAGAGGATTGCGTGTTGCGTCCTTTATTGATGACACCTGTTCGCACACATCGGTCCAGAGGCTATGTTTTTCTCTGCTGATACGTTTCATGCCGTCACGTTTAGCGCGCAGAACCTTTAGTATCCCACCCCAATTAGGGTTAGTCGGCTTTAGTTTATAGTGTTTGGATAGACGCTTTATTAAAGCATCTACAATTCTCATCAAATGGAACACACAAGCGGGGTAAAATTCGAAAGCAAAACATTTGCCTGCGTTAATCATATCTTGCTTGCATGTCTCGAATTGCTTAATGCTTTCGGAAGAGAATTGATTATTATCGAAGAAATCAATGTCTCCCTCGTCGAGGACAAAGAACTGTCGATTTCTTAAAGTGTTGCGAACGCAGTCTGCAATAACTCGGATTTGTCGAGAAAGTTCAGATAAATCTAATTGTTCAGATTTGGCAAAAAGTGAACGAATTGTATCTTCACAAAATGACGAAACAACTTTCATATTTAAGTCGTCTGCATGATCCTTTATTATGGTAATCGATTTTTTGTATCTTTTGGCATCTTGACTTTGGTTGTCAATATGTGTTTTTCCCTCTCTGATTTCGACCTTGAGATTGTTTTCCTCCAGGACTAACAATCTAGCCATGTCGAAATAGTCTTCGGCAATGTATTTTTTCATATCCCACAAACTGACCACCGAACCGGGTTGCCATAGCTCCTTAAATGAAATAGAAGAGTCGCCCGGCTGGCCATTCTCCACCACCGGAATCCTATCAACCCCAATATAGGGGCTTCTCTGTATTAAGGTACTCTCAGTCATAGTACTTTGTCAAGGGGATAATCGCCAAGACGATAAATAACGCCAGTAACACTCCGAAGGCGCTGATTATAACAACACCGGCTTTGCGATATTCACCGGCCATCACTAACCCCGTCAGCGCGCGTGCGGCCAAACCGATTCCAATCAGCGTGTACAACTCTCCAGTTGACTCTCCGTCCGCGATTCGCCAGAAAACCATTCCGACCATGGCCATCATAACTATAACAAATGCAAGATTGCCGGACCGAGAGTGAATCTCGAGCTGGCGCTCGTCAGCGTACTGTTTGGCAAGACCAAACTCATGGAGGGCGGGCCTCAACAGGTAGGCTGCAACAAATAAAAGCAAACTGAGATCGTAGCCCATGAAGGCAAGTATTAACCCCACACCCGAGAGGCCGCAGGCGGAGTAGAATATTGTATCCCGTTTAATCATGATCTTTTTCCTCCAATTCAAATAGCGCTTCAACTGTCGTCTCCAGCTTTCTTGCCAGGATCAGAGCAAGTTTCACCGAGGGGCTGTAGTTATCCCTCTCGATTGCCACGATTGTCTGACGCGAGACCGACACCATATCCGCCAACTGTTGCTGGCTCAGCTCTCCGCGTTCAAACCGAAATCTTCTGATATTTGTTTTCATCCGTACTGATCAGCCTTTTCAATTAGCTTGTCGCGATTCCA
>JADFNA010000149.1 GCA_022563625.1 Candidatus Zixiibacteriota bacterium | reverse complement strand
TTCGCATTGTCATAAGTATTTTACTCTTTTCGTGGGCGGCAGACCTCCCGGTCTGCCCCATTCTTACTTCTTACTTCAGGTCTATGGTTTAACTAAGTTCCGTTCCTGCCACCAGGAATCATGTCCGTTCTGTACACCGTTTGTTGCCAAGCAAGGGGCAGACCGGGAGGTCGGCCGCCCACCCACAGCAATCTCTTCCGTTCGGCCACGTGTTAATCTACAAGAAAGGCAGGACCACAGTGGTCCTGCCCTACAAGAAACTCTTTTGTCTATATATCTAAGTTCCGCACATACTGTGCGTTTTCTTCAATCCATGCGCGGCGCGGGGCGACTTGATCGCCCATCAGCTTGGTGAACAGTGCATCGGCCTCGGGGGCGTCGTCAATTGTCACCTGCTGAAGGGTGCGTGTCTCGGGGTCCATCGTGGTGCGCCAGAGTTGGTCGGGGTTCATTTCACCCAGGCCCTTGTAGCGCTGAATCATCACCCCGGTTTTGCCCATTTTCTTGAGCGCCAGGTCGCGTTCCTTTTCATTGTAGCAGTAAATCTCCTGCTTGCCTTTTTTCAAGCGAAAGAGCGGCGGCGCCGCAATATACACATAGCCGGTGTCAATCAGTTGGCCCATGTGTCGGAACAGAAACGTCAGAATCAATGTGCGGATATGGGCGCCGTCAACGTCGGCGTCGGTCATTATAATAATCTTATGATAGCGCACTTTGCTGATGTCAAAATCAGTCTTGCCAACCCCGGCGCCAATGGCTGTCACCAGCGCCCGGATTTCATCATGGGCCAGCATTTTATCCAGGCGCGCTTTTTCGACGTTTAGAATCTTACCTTTGAGCGGCAATATAGCCTGGCAGCGCCGGTCGCGCCCTTGCTTGGCGTTGCCGCCCGCCGAATCACCCTCAACAATAAACAACTCGGACTCGGCCGGGTCGCGGCTGGCGCAGTCGGCAAGTTTTCCCGGAAGCGCCGCCGAATCAAGCGCGGTTTTGCGACGGGCTAGATCGCGCGCATTGCGCGCCGCCATGCGTGCGCGTGATGCGGCAATTACTTTTTCGCAGACCTTTCTAGCGTCGGCCGGGCTTTCTTCAAAATACGACTGCAATGATTCATTGGTCACCGACTCGACAATTCCACGCACTTCACTGTTACCCAGCTTTGATTTTGTCTGTCCCTCGAATTGCGGGTCGATAACCTTGACTGAAACAATACAGGCCAGTCCCTCGCGTGTGTCATCACCGCTGATCGGCAAATCACCTGTTTTGAGCAGGTTATTTTTGGTGGCGAAAGTGTTTATCTGGCGGGTCAGCGCTGTGCGAAATCCGGTCAGATGCGTGCCGCCCGCGGAGGTATGTATGTTGTTGACATAGGCGAAGATTGATTCGTTGTATCCGTCGTTAAACTGCAGGGCAACTTCCACGACAACATCGTCGCGTGTTTTGTTGAAGTAAATCGGCTTTTTGTGCACCGGGTTTTTGCTCTCGTTTATGTATTTGACGAAAGCTACCAGCCCGCCCTTGTAATAGAACTCTTCCTGTTTGCCTTCTACGCGTTTGTCAATGAGAGTGATTGTCAATCCCGCGTTCAGAAACGCCAGCTCGCGCAGCCGCGCAGCGAGAATATCGAACTTAAACTGGACGTTGGTGAAAATAGTGTCATCCGGCAAAAACCAGACTGTCGTGCCGGTCTTTTTGGTTGTTCCGCTCTCTTTGACACGCGCTTTGGCGTCACCGCGCTTGTATTCTTGCATGTACACTTTGCCGTCGCGGCGGACTTCAACGACGCATTTTTCCGAAAGCGCATTGACAACCGAAACACCGACACCGTGCAAGCCGCCGGAGACCTTGTAGCTGGAATGATCAAATTTGCCACCGGCGTGCAGGGTAGTCATGACAACTTCAAGCGCCGAAACTTTCTCTTCTTGGTGCATGTCAACCGGAATGCCGCGGCCATTGTCGGTGACCTTAATTGATTCATCCTCGCCAATTTCAACCGTTATCTGATCACAGAACCCGGCCATCGCCTCATCGACTGAGTTATCGACTACCTCATAGACCAAACGATGCAACCCCCTCTGGGCGATATCGCCGATATACATCGCCGGGCGCTGTCGGACCGCCTCGAGTCCTTTGAGCACTTTAATAGTTTGCGCGTCGTAACTGTGCCCGCCGGCCATGTCCGCTCTGGTCTTGTTCATTTCTGTTTCGCTTGGCGGTTCGAGTACCGTATTATCCGTCATGTGAGCGCCTTTTGCTTTCCTATTTCATGTGTATTCACAGGCGCCTCTGACATGCCCCTCTGACAAGCTAAGTTGACAAGTCTTAGGCTGCGGTGTGGTATGTATCGTCATTGGTGAAGCGCTGTTGGTTGCCCTGGGTGGCTAATTGTAGCTTTCAATGAAAGTGTATTCTATCAATAATCCTCAGTTGGGTGAATTTTCTAATCTCGGCCAGCAGCAAGTCTGTCTCCATGCTCAAACTCTGGCGCCACATGGCGTTTTTTGCCCGCACGTATAATACTTTGTCCTGATAGCGCTCGGCCGTGGCCACTTTTGCGATTCGTTCACCAACAATTTCCGGCCACTGGCTGACAACACGCCAGCCGAGAAAAGTCTTTTTGTGTCCCAGTGATGACATGGCCCTCATAAGTGACGCAGAAATCCGGGTCGGCTCCGATGTATCTTTGATTTGGCTATTCATCATTCCAAGAAAAATTCAAACCGTTTCTGTCGGCTCAAATTGTCCCTCTAAAATAGTCAAAAACACGCTGTTTAGCAAGCGAAAACAGCCTATATAAGCTGTTGACCAGCAATATGTTATAACGAGTTTTTGGCGCCTCTGGCGGTGACGACAGATAGCCTCTTTTGAGGCGCCGGAATTGGCCCTTTCAGGCTCAGGATGGCGGGCGATGCGAGACGATGTCGATAGACTTGAGTTTGGTGCGGCGGGGGAATTTTGCGCTGGGGATGCAGAAGTCCACGCCCTCTTTGCGTTTCAGGCGCACAGTATAATCCTGACAGGCCTGGCAGCGCCGGATTTTTCCGAACGTCTCACGTGAAACCAAACGGCGCCGGCAATGCCCGGGCGGGAAATGCGGGCGCTTGACAATCCTGGCTTCATACGAACCGTCATCATGTTCAATAAAATCCGCGCCTTCGGACACCAGGCCGGTTTTGTCATCATAGAGACTGGCGCCGGGACATTCTATAAACTGCCGCTCATCGCCATTGGGTATGTTCAACTGCCCCGAAAGCGCCGAGGCCAGTTCGATTGTTTGTTCGCTGTTGCATCTGCCGCACAGTTTTGCTTCATCCAGAAATATCAAAGGCAGCCCACAGGAAATGCAAAAGTCAGCATGTTGATCCTGAGGCTCGACGCTTAAATGAGCTGGCGTATCCGTCAGTGAGTTGGATAAATCTGATTTCGACCCCAAAGCGCTTGCAGCGCCCGCAGCTTTCGCAGCGCCCGCGGTCGAAGTTTTCTTGCGCACACGGCCGGTTTTGCCGTTTGGGACAGACTTTTCTACGGCCCGTTTGGGCTTTGCCTGTTCTGCCGTCTGTTTGCGTTTCCTGGCCATGGTAAATCGATCTGTGTAGGTCCACTTCCTGGATTTTTGGCGGAAGTGTGTGGAATTGTTTCGCGTCCCACTGTTCCGTGGTTATCATAGCGCAAGCCGGGCGCCAGACCCGCTCATCTCGGCGTATAGTTAAGTGGGCCAGTACGTTACCGAGAGCTATCCGGCGCCGAATTGGCTGCAAAATGCTATCAAAGTATGGGAAGCGCTCAAGCGCTGGTGGGGGAAATCAAGAGAATTTGATTGGGTAGAATGAGGACATACGCAATTCGAGTTGTCTCACAGGCGGAGCATGAAGTTCACTAAGAATCAGGAGCGAAAGAGCAGAAAAACAGAACTGAGTGAAACTGTGACAGGCAAGAAATACATGAAGTTCTGAGGCAGGAAGATACTGGCCACAAACGCCAACGCCACCGACGGCAGGGCGACAAACTTGAGAATAGCAAACGATAGTTTCAACAGCTTGCCGAGCGCGACAATAGCGATTGACGCCAGGGCAATGTAGGCGGCATACAATCCAGGCTCGCCGAATTGACCGAGGATAAATTCGGTGGCGCTCTGGATAACCGAGACTATTACCGAAGTGTCAATCCCGGTAACATCCCCCAGTGAACGAAGCGCTTCGATTCCTATGTCCGCGATCTTCATTTCTACATTTTCCTCTGCGGCGGTTCTCCAAGCAGCGCCGGCTGCCTTATCTCTTTATACACCCATGACAGCGTTTCGATTGGTCCGGACTGTCAGGCGCCTGTGCAAACAATATACATCATTGAGTCTCATTAGTCACGCAAATAATGCCGCAAATGTGCGTCAATACACGCGCCAGCCTCATCCGTCACAACGCGGCCGGACCGGGTCCATCGTCGAGAGGCTCGATAGTCAGTGATGATTCACCAACACGTTCGAGTCCCTCCATGCTCTGTGACAGAAAGTTCTGGGTGGAGATCCAGCGATGTGACAGGTCGAGCACTTCCTGCTCGTTGACGTCATCAATCCAATCAATAATCAGCGAATCAATTTCACGCTGGTCGACCCTTATGTCATCCATGGTCAATGTGAATTTGACTTTCATCGTGTCTCTCCCTCCGGCGCTGTAGTTGGCGGATCTCTATTTCCGCCTATCAGCTGCGAATCTGGTGAGTGTTTCACTCTCAGAGTGTTCCACTCTTCAATGGCAGTATTTGCAAGGCGGGCGCCAACCTTCACAGCGCTTCGGTTAACCTGTAACATGATGAAATCAATGCTGTTAGTAGATCGGGGGCGGCGGCGTAAAGCGGGCATGCAGATGGATGAATCCCAAGTCTATAGGACATATCCCATAGATCTCTGAAACGACTGTCGAAGATAAACCCGGATGGCCGCGAGTTGGAAACTCACCCACAAAAAAAACCGCCGGAGCTTGGGGTCTCCGACGGCGCCTTCGATTTGCGAAAATAATCCGGCGTTTGTTATCTCAGTCCGCCTCAAAAAATGGCCGGCCTCAGAAAGTTGGTTCGCCGGTACCCCGTCCGTCGCTTCGGCTGCGCAACGTGCGCTGCTTGCCGCGGCGGCCGGTTGTTACAGTAAAAACAGATAAAAACTGCAACGGTGACCTACGAGACCCTCATTTCATCGAATTTTTGTCTTCTCAAAAGCGCCTCAATATCCGAAATAATTCATCTCGGAATTACTCATGAACTACTTTCTCACAGCGAAAACGCTAATTCAGCCTTGCTACAGGTTTTTGTCGGTAATGAAGTCGAACTGGCTGCATTACTCAGGAAATGAAGGCCCGGATCGAAACAGTCAGTCCAAATGACGTCATAGAACGACGACAGGGACCGGCGCTTCGATCAGTGAAACAGAAATTGTTTCCGTTTCCGCTATCTCTCTATATTAATGAGCCTCCTTACTT
>JADFNA010000148.1 GCA_022563625.1 Candidatus Zixiibacteriota bacterium | reverse complement strand
AGGCGGGAAGTCGTCGATTTCGGCTGCTTTGGCTGTGATTTCCGCATCGGCAATCGAAATATGGTCAATCAGCCGACCCTCCAGTGAATACTGTATGGTTGTCGAAATGGTGTAAGACCGAATCTTGCCAAAATCATGGAACAATCCGCCGAAAATCAGCAAATCCAGGTTCACTTCGGGGTAATGCCCGGCCAGAGACACCACCAACTCGGTTACATTGCAGCTATGCTCGGCCAGCCCGCGCACATATGCGTGATGGTTTCTCTCTGCGGCCGAGGCGCGCAAGTATGCCGCGAATGTTGTTTCATCATCGAAAAACGAAGCGGCCAGGCGCCGGATGTATTCATTTTCAATTTTTTCTCTCAGCCGGTTGATTCGCACGAGAATTTCTTCCTCTGAGACCGGTGACGTGCGAATCAAATCCTCCGGCATGAATTCGCCTTCAAGGGCCGGCCGCAGCTTTGAAATTACTAACTGCTTTTGATCGCGGTATGAGTCCACTTTACCGCGGACTTTGATAACCGACCCTATCGGGATTTTATCAAGCCCCAGATCACTTTTTTGATAATCCCACCACTTGGCAGCGGCCTGGCCTGAGCGGTCGGCCAGCTCCAAATGCAAAAATCGGCCCTTGGAGCTGTCAGCGAAATCCCGCTCTTCGGCAATCAGGATTGCGTAGAATCCTTCAATTTGATGGCCAACAGTGAAATCTTTTATTCTCGTCATACGGTGGATGCCCTTTCGTGATCAGTAAAAGATAGCTGATTTCACTGCCAGCGCAACCGGCGGCCCGGAGAAATTTTATTGTCCACGCCGGATGTCATCACTGACAATAAAGTTGCAATTGGCCCCGGTTGCGAAGTATGTTTGGACAGGGCGGGAAAGCGCCGGGTCCCGCAAGAAATAATCCGCCGCCTGCGCCGTCGAGTATACAAGCGTATAAGGCAGTATGAATCTTCTTTCGCGATATATTCTAAAAGAGCACATCGCTCCGTTTTGCTTTTCGTTTTTTATCATCACCTTTGTGCTTATTCTGGAGACATTGCCGCGCCTGGTGGATTTGGTTGTCGGGAAATCTGTTTCAATATTCGTCGTGTTGGAGTTGATGGTTTTGAATTTGGCCTGGATGCTGGCGCTGTCTGTTCCCATGGCGACTCTGGTGGCGACACTCTCCGCTTTTGGCCGTTTGACTGCTGATTTTGAAATTCGGGCCATCAGGGCTTCCGGGATAAACCTGATGCGCCTGCTTTTGCCGCTGATTGCGGTCTCGCTGGCGCTGACGTATGCGATGGTGCAATTCAATGACAAAATTTTGCCGGACTTGAACCACAAGGCCCGGGTGTTGATGGGTGATGTGCGCACAATGCGGCCCACGCTCATCTTTCGGCCGGGGTTGTTCATCGATGATATTCGCGGGTATCTGATACTACTGGACAGAGTCAACCACCAGACCTCCGAAGTCGGGGGGGTGCGTATCAACGACATTCGCAATCCGGAAGCGCCGGTGATGATTATCGCCGACCATGGCCTGATGGAATTCGTGGACCGGGGTAACACTATCAAGTTCACACTCTATGACGGCGAGATACATGAAATCAACATGATAGACCGCGATGACTACCGGCGCATCACCTTCAGCAAGCAGGTGTTTCATGTAACCGATGTCGGTTCCGAACTGCGGCGCACCGAAACCAAACACAAGACAGACCGCGAAATGAATATAGCGGAGATGGAAAAATATGTCGCCTCACTCGAGCAGTCAGCGGACCCATATCGCAGGCGCGCACGCAACTTGGTGAAAAAGGAAATCGATGCGCTGCTCTCAGTGACCCCAGCGGATACTGTAGCGCCAATAAGCGCGGCCACAGATGATTCAGCGGCCCTGCAGGCGCTCTCAGCCGACATGCGTGCGATTGACAGACAGCTTGACAAGTCTCTGTCCCAAATCTTCGAGCAGGGCAAATTGATGAACAAATACAATATTGAAATCTACAAAAAGTATTCCATACCGTTTGCCTGCGTTGCGTTTGCTCTGTTTGGCGCGCCGCTGGGGATTCTAACACGCCGCGGCGGGCTGGGTTATTCAATTGCAATATCTCTGGGGCTGTTTGTTATATACTGGGCCTTCCTGATTGGCGGCGAAAGCCTGGCCGACCGGGGACTGGTGGAGCCGTTCTGGGCTATGTGGGGGGCAAACATTCTGATTTCCATCGCCGGAATGTTTCTACTGTATCTGGTGCACACAGAAAGGGATGCGCTCTCGTTTTTGCGCAGGGACTAAAATTCGATGATAAAGACGCTCGATCTATACATACTGCGAAAGTTTTTCATATCGCTTGCTGTTGTTAGTGTTGCGGTGACAGTACTCATCATCGCCATTAACATGGTTGAGGAACTCAAGGACTTTGTGGACAATGATGTTCCAGCCGGAGATATCGCCGAGTATTATTTGTATTTTTCCGGCTGGGCCGTGAAGTCGTTTTTGCCGGTGTTTGTCTTTCTGGCCGGATTGTTCACGGTCGGTTCGCTGGCGCGCAATAATGAACTGAGGGCGATGAAAGCTGGCGGCGTGTCTCTCTATCGCATTGCCGCGCCATTGATCGCGGCTGCTGTCTTAATCAGTATGGCGCACTTTTATTACAATGAGTTCATTTTCCCTCCGGCCAACAAACGGCGCGTGGAACTCAAAAGCTTCACAATCGAAAAAAGACCCCGCTCGTCGGTGGTCAATCGATACAACCTGTACCGCCAGGTCTCAGATTCGGTGTACTATGTCATTGACAAATACAACATTCCTGAGCGCATCGGGTATGGCATCAAGCTTTATCGGCGCGACCGAAACCGGCTGGGTGAGTTTATTACCGCCCGCAGCATGAATTTCAAACATGGCTACTGGACGCTGGTGGACGGCGCCCGGCATGTGTTTGACGCCGCCGGCATCATAGAGTTTTCAACATTTGATTCACTGACTGAGCCGCTGATCAAAGACCGCCCGTCGGAATTCGAGCGCCACCTGGGCAAACCGGAGGACATGAGCTATCGCGAGCTGCAGGATTATATAACGCTCATGAAACGCACCGGAGGGCCGTATTTGCGGGAACTGGTGGATTTGAAAGTGAAAGTCACTTTCCCTATGACAACTATTGTGGTGATGATCATGTGTATCCCGCTGGCCGCAAATCCCGGGCGCGGAGGTGTGGCCGCGACATTGGCCGTGGCGGCCGGGTTGATGTTGGTCTATCTTGTGATGTTCAAAGTCACCAAGGTCCTCGGAGCAAATGACTATCTCCCCCCCGATCTGGCCGCCTGGTCAGTCAATGGCGCTTTTTTCATCGTGGGAGTGTTAATGAATGTTTTCTCCGAGCGCTGATGCGTGGGGAACATAGTAGGTCGAAACCCTCGTGGTTTCGACATATTGAAACAATGAATCCCGGACGAACGTCCGGGCCATCCGTCCCACACAATAAGTTCTAAAATCGTCTCCGAAGGTGTATTTGTACTACCTACCCCACCTGAAATCAGCTTCTTCAGGGACTCTCCGGCTTGATCTGAGTTCGAGAAACTAAACCCGGCAGAAATCTTTCACTAGCGGGCGCTGATCTACCAAGAATATCATCGCTACAACCCATGGATATTTCCCAGCGGAATGAACTGTTTTCTATGACAACATCCCTCGAATCCCCGCCTTTATAGCGACTCGAAATTGTCCACACCCCATCCACGCTGTATTCAGTTGTGAACCTTGTGCACATTGCATCAATATTCAGAGACATATCCGAACTACCCGACTGAGGGCAGTCATTAGTTTGACCGAATACGAAAAGCAAATCCCGAGCGTTCATTGAAGATGTGATATTAACATCACAAACTCCAAGACTGAAATCCCGAGATAAACCGACGAGTGTATCAATGCTCGTAAGACTTAACCAAGCGGTATCTCCGGCCACAGCAAACTCACCGGGATCCTTTTGGAAGTGAAAAGTCTTGGTCATGTGCGAAGCAATCAACCCCACGAAATAGGAGGAGTCGTTGGGACTCCGTCGGACATCTGCAATAATCTCCCAGCCCGTTATTATCTCCAAGGGTGTGTCACCGTCTGGAGTCAAATAATCTCCACCATCGACAATGAAACGCATAGATCCGCTAGCATCCACAGTATCATCTACAGTGACAATTTTTCCAGAGACCGTGACCCAATTTGTAATGTCATCAATTGAATATGAGAAATCCAAAATTGTATCATGAGAAGCTCTGCGTGTGCCGTCATCGGTCAGTTCAAAATACTTTACAATCAGAATATCAAACCAGTACATTTCAACGGTTTCTGGCATGTCGTGGGCAAACTCCAGCTCTACGTATTGAAATGATTGATTGTCCGGATCTCCGATTTCCTTCGGCATGGATTCGGTTGACTTTTCTGTGCACGAAAGTACTACCATCAAACCGATAATCAGCGCGAGACTGTTAACAACAACACGAGTCATAGCATCCTCCAGAAATGCAAAATGTATAACTTAGGGTGATTTCTACATCCTGTTTAACAGGGCTGGAACGACCCTGATGCAAATATAATATATGATACCATCAGGTATTAGTCAATTACGCTCTTATTTCAGTTCCGCTTGTCCATGCTCAAGTACCTCCAACTTATTGACACGATTGAAAATAACCACCAAGCTTATTAGTTCTCATAAGTTATCAGATTGTATAGCAGGGAATCTCGGTCTTAACAGACGACCGCCAATTATGCCGAAAAGACCTGCGACTTGCGCAAAACCGCCGATTCATCAGACAGCTTATCCACACAAAAAGTTCGATAATCGTCCACGTAGGGGAACTGAATTTTCTGATAAAAATCCTCGATGATGTGTGTCACCGAGGCTCTTCGTTTGGGAGTGTGCTGTGCTACCGTGGGCGGCAGACCTCCCGGTCTGCCCCTTTGCTGCTCATGGAGACAATTGGGATAGCCTCGGGAGATCTGCCGCCCACAACAATCACATCAGGTATTGCGTTAGCGCTTGTGACATGATTCGTCACATAATCAACACCAGCTTGCCAATCTGTGTTCTCCCATCAGGGGTTTCTACTGTCCAGTAGTAAATGCCTGACACAACCGGCAAAGTGTTGCGTGAGATTACATCCCAGGTATCATGCATCGCAGACGGATCATCCGGCGTTTTTCTGTGTTTGATTGTTCTTATCAGATCGCCATCAAGTGAGTAGATCGTGATGTCACACACAGGCGGCAGGTTAGTCCAGTGCACTTCACGCAGGCGCTCATCGGTGAAATCCTCGCGTCCCCGTCCTTCAAATCCCAATTCGCGATATCGTCCGTCAATGCGGTACGGATTCGGATAGACCACAACATCAAGCGCTGCGTTGAGAGAAGTGTCAACAGGATTATGCGCCAGCGCTTCGATTGCGTTTTGCACTTTGTTAGACTCCAGCCACGGCAAGTTTATTCCCGGATCA
>JADFNA010000147.1 GCA_022563625.1 Candidatus Zixiibacteriota bacterium | reverse complement strand
CCCCGGACTCAATTAACGGCCGGCCCCCGCCCGGCGGGACTTCTTCCGCCGGTTAAAAAAGAAACCGCACCACACCGGAAAACTCATCGCGCAGTTCACTCATCAGCCGGGCCGTCCCGAGTACCGTTGCCATATGCGCGTCATGCCCGCAGGCGTGCATCTTACCGGGAGATTTTGAAGCGAATGGTATTTTGTTCTGTTCAAAAATCGGCAGCGCGTCAATATCCGTGCGAATTGCGATTGTCGGGCCGGGACTGGACCCTTTCACTTCGGCGATAATTCCTGTCGGTAATTTGAGTTTCCAGCATGTAGCGCCAAATTTCGCCAGCTCTGCGGTCAGAAAATGCGTTGTGTCAAATTCCTGATTTGATAACTCCGGGCGCTGATGCAGGTGGCGCCTGACTTGCACTTGATATGGATGCAGCTTGCGCGCCAGGGAAAGTACGCGGGCCGACAAACTGGACGCAGATTTAGCTTTCGGGGATGTGGTGCGTTTGACTTTTCTGGGCGTCATGTCCTATCACCCTCCGTCCCGGACTACTTCGGCCGGCTTATCTGCCTTTTCTACAGCGGACTTGTGACGCATCACCAACAGGTGAGGCACGCGAATCGGTTCGGGCATGCGAAACCCGCGCAGCATTGACTGTACAATCCGAACCGAATCATCCAATCCAACCTTATACCCCGGTGATATATATATGGGTTTGACTTGAAACTTGCTTCTGAAAACGGCGGCAATCTCACGCTTGTCGCGCACTATTTTCCTGACCGATCCCTTTTTCCGCGCCACTCTCGGCCTCTCGCCCGTGCGAAAACGACGGAAGCAGCCTATACTTGCTATATTGAATATAATTCCGATATGAACGGCGACCCCGATTCCGCTCGGGGAGTTGACGCCGTCACCGTGAATCATGATCAAATCGGGAGTGGCCTTGATCTTTTCGAGAGTCTTGCAAATTACCTTGCCCTCGCGAAAAGATGATAACTCAAGAGCGTATGGGAAAGGAATGTCATCCTCTCCGAGGCTCCGCTCAATCTCCGTGAACCCCGGATAGCGCATCAAAACCGCGGAGCAGTACACTTTTCCGAAAGATTCATGGAAGACGCATTCAATGCCCAGAATCAGCCCCTCGTCCGGCGGAGTTCCGTACAAATCAATCAGCGGCGCTAATGTGCCGCGCTGTATCTGCGCCGCATCCGAAAGACGGCGCGGCCAGTTATGAACGATTGTCGGCTTCATTCCTGTCGAATACTTTCGTGATACCGTTAAGAGCGGCTCTGCCTGAGTTTCCCTGACCGAGAAAATCTCAACCGACGCGATTCCAGCGCTCAGACAGTAGCTTTCACAGCGCCCCTTGCCCAAACAAGCGCCTGCGTCACCCGCTGTCAAGAATGGGCAATCGGACCAGAGAGGGCAGTTCAGGCCAAGCAATGCATTGTACCACAAGCAGTTATGCCTTTACTGATGGCCTTCAAAGGCAGGTCTTGACATCCGATTGTCAAACTTTTATTATCCTCAGGTAATTACTTTCAGGTAATTTTACATTAGCGCTCAGCGGAAAAAACCTGAGAGAGAGAGAACACAGATAGCGAACCGCTGAGGACACACGAAAGGGCCTGACAAATTCAAAAACAACGTGTCGAAACCTTGACCACCGCGCAGGAGGACTACCTTGAAACAACCCTGTCGCTGGAAAAAAAGCTGTCTCCGCTCAAACCCCGCGTCACAGATATCGCTAAGTCGCTGGGCACAAAGCTGCCAACAGTTACGCGCACAATACAGCGCCTGACCGCTATGGGACTGGTCAACCACCCTTCACGCGGCTCAGTCGAACTCACCCGGCTGGGGAAGACTGTGGCGCGTGAAATCGCCCATCGCCATAAGGACCTGGTGGATTTCTTTTCGCTGGCGCTCGGGCTGCCGAAAGATATCGCCGAACAAGACACCTGCCAGATCGAGCACGGACTCTCGCCAACCTCCGCACAGCGGCTGCATGACTTTATGGATTACTATCACAGTCTGTCCCGCTCTCAGCGCAAAGTGTTCGAAGATTTTAAGCGCGGCGTCACCGATAACAACACTGAGTTCAGTAATATCCCGCATACCCGCGCCGCAGGCTGGAGAGGATAATTATTCAACCGGATGTTTTTTCTTGAAAATCTCAGCAACCGCTGAAACACAAGCTATGACAGTGAAGCGCGGCCGACACCGGGGCGGCCTATTGCGTCACAAAACTGAACGGTTCCCGGCCAAGCAAAAAACCTCCCTCGATAAACCTGCGAAATTCCGCCACCTGGTCTTTGAGTTCCTCAGCATTTGCCGGGGTCTGTTCGACAAAAATTACTTCGTGAACCAGTTGCCGCTCATGTAACGCTATAATGTGCCCGATACTGGTAACCCCGGTTTCCCTTCGCCAGGCTGTCGCCCCGCAAGCATGGCTCACAATTTCCCAGGCCGCAGCGCTTTTTCCGAACAGCACAAAATAAAATGGCCGCAGTATTTTGATCTGCCCCGATAGAACGCGCTTTAGCCACCGCTCATGAAACATCCGGCGCTGTTCGTCACTCAACGCTCCCGGATGGGCCTGGCTCGTGCGTCCGAACGCTATCTCGTCAAGTGAACTGACAAATCCGCTTATTCCGGCGGAATTGCTGAGATTCAGATCAGCATAATCCACGCGCTGAGTCGCAGGCTTCTCCAATCCGTAATGTTCCAGAAATATCGCCGCCAGGGCCGTCACAAATAAAAAGTCCAGCGCGCCTTTTGCAGTCTGGACAACTTCCTCGACCCCCTGGCTGAGTAATGAAACCGGCGAAATGTTTTGCTCGTCACTCTGCAAAAACATCACTCCCCCGCTGGCGTAGCGTGAGCCAATATATGGCAATTCCAGAGCGCCTGTGCGCTCCGGCTGCGTGAGACCGGGAATGTCCCACAATGCCGGGCCAAGGCCCCGGTAGAATTGTTGCATCTTTTTGCCAAAATTCATATTGCTGTAGTCCCTTTTGCAGCCGGGCATCCGCTGGGCATCCTAACAATCGATCTGGCAGATCAACCCTTTCGAGATTACTACGATCCACGAGGCCCGTATTGATAGTAGCTTATGGCTGCCAAAGTGACAATGACTTTTTGTGCGCTTGCCGGGTTGCGGTATGAAACGCTCGGATGTATAATTTGAATGCAATCAATTCCGCATCGGCGGTAACATCACAATGTCTCTCATTGCCTTGGTACATTCCCGACAACCCCTTCGCCCCACAGAAGCTTCTTCCTGGGTGAGCGCCACATGTCACGCAGTCGAAGCTCTTGCTCTAACTCCGGACGCACATTTCTTATGCTCACTGGGAAGCGCCGCACACGAGCTGACCCTGACAGCGCTTTGCCGCGCGGGCGCAGATATTGAAGTTATGCTGCATCAAGAGCAAGCCGGGCCTTATGGAGAATCTGAGAGTGAAATTGAAGAGTACGTTTCTCATCACTATAATCTGTCCGCCGCAAGGCTGCGCCTCAATGTTATAAAAACTGACGTTCTGAAAACTGAGACTGCCCTCTCAGCTTCTCACGCTCGTGATATTGCGATCCTTGGCAAGGCGGATATAATCTATCCCATATCTATCCGACCCGGCGGATTTATGGACAAAAACATTATGGCGCCTGGAGAAACATCGAAAAAAGTGGACCGTGAATATCTAGTTCCCTATGTGTCACAGCCGACTGCCATAGCCCGTGACTATCGCCTGCGGTCGCTAAACAGAGAAACTGAAAAGCGCCTGCAGGACCACCTCATTCACTGGACGCGCTCGTCCAGCGCTCCCTGGCCGGGAGAAATCTGCGCAGATTATTATTCTGATATCATGAGTTCAGGCAAAAATTACCCGCGTTCCGCGAGGAAGACATTGATGCGCATACTTCGGGAAAAACTCATCCGGGGCTCGGCGAGACACTCCCCGGACAATGAAAAATTCAGCGCTTTCACTTCGGCAGGCGCCGCCCGGTCAATCAATATGATGCGCTATCGTGCGCGCTATCGTGAAATGACCTGTGAGCCGTTCGGCGTCGCCATCTCCCTCAGCGCTTCGGAGAAAGTAGGTATTCGGAAAGTTCTGTATCTTTCGGCGGACCAGGTCAGAAAGATGCCGGCCAGCCGGCGGCGCTTTGTCCATGCCGAGGGCGCTTCGGGGCGCTGGATATCCGAACACGAATGGCGCGCGCCGGGCGATGTAGGCCTGAGGGAATTGGAATCGGAGATTACTGTTATAGTGGAATGTGAATCAGACCGTGAAGAGTTTGAACGTAACACCGGATTCAAAACGCTTGCCCTGTTCGCCGGCTAACTCGAACTCATCGGTCACTGTCATCACCATTGCTATTGTGAAAGCCGCAAGGACCCGAACAGAATCAAAGCCGGTCAATCATCTCCAGATATTTTTCGCCCCATATCTGGCGCGAATGGTTCCGGCGGATAAACTCGTGATACCCCCGCCCGAGTTGATCGCCATCAATTGCCCCCGAACGAAGTTTCAGAATTAAATCGGCAAGACTGCGTGCGTCGTTTGAAGGATACGTCAGCGCTCCACCGGCAGTGCGCAAAAGCGCTGAGGCCTCACCTTCCGGACAACCGAGCGCTATCGGCTTGCCGGAAGCCATGTATTCAAACATTTTGGAAGGCACAGCCATACGCGCCACATTCACTTCTTTGAGACACTCGACCAGCACATCACCGGCCCGCAGGAAATATGGAATGTGCTCAAGCGGCTGTAAACCGGTGAAAGTAACATTGCTGAGTCCGTGGCGCTCTGCCAGAGTTTCTAATTCCGCACGCTTTTGTCCGTCTCCAACAAACACAAAATGTATGTCAGGACTCTCTGCCAGAAGTTTGGCGGATTCGACAATCGTCTCCAGCGGCCGCACCCAGCCAAGTGTGCCAGAATAAATAACCAGGAACTTACCCTCCCAGCCAAACTTGACACGGATTCCGTTTGAATGCCCGTGAATGAAATCATCACCCACACCGGATTTTACGGTCACCAAGCGTGCGGCTGGAATGCCCGATTCACGCAAATAGTCGTTTATTCCTGATGTCACTGTGACAATCCTGTCGGCGCGGCGATACAGAAAGCGCATCATGGCGCGCAGAGAACGAGTGAAAAAGGTTTCCTGAACTCCCTGCCCCAGCGCCCGCCAACGTATCCTAATCTGATATGAATCGTTTAGCTTCTTAGTAACTGATTCGCCCTCGAATCGACGCGGCGGCAGTCACATCAATTTCAGGAGATCTGCTAAAAGGACCAATGTAATAGCCTCGTTCGTTAATGAGTTCCCCAGATCTAGACTCGCGAAAAGCAACTGCGATAGGGTGATGGCTCATGGGTAGTTTCAAAAATCCCACCTGTTTGATTAGACTCGTTTCCATCGAAATGACAGTGCTTGGCATCCCACCTTCATTGGTGAAATGGCCAAGGATCACCATAGATACTTC
>JADFNA010000146.1 GCA_022563625.1 Candidatus Zixiibacteriota bacterium | reverse complement strand
AACATCTCGCGAACTCTTGCGGCGACAGATGCGCCGTCAATCCCCATCAGGCGATACACATCAGTTGCTTTTCCCGATGTGCCGTATTCGGTCACACCCAGTTTTTCCAGCCGGGCCGAGAGACCTGCGCCGAATAACTCGGCGGCCAGTGAGGCGCCAATGCCGCATCTCACGTTGTGATCTTCGACAGTTAATATGTTTCCGAACTCGGCGATTTTTTTCAAGTCATCAATATGAAAATCCGCCCAGTGCGCCGAAGAGATCAGCCGAACATGTATGCCTTCTTGATGCAGCTCTTCCCAGGCGGCCATTCCCTGCGGGGCAACATTTCCGGCGCAGAAAATTGTCAGATCGGCGCCTTCACGCAACAGGTCCGTGCGCCCGGCCCGGAACTCATAGTCACCGCCAAAAAATACTTTACCGTCAGGGGCGGTGAGCGGGTTCATTTTCGAGCGTCCCATGACCACCAGAAAGTTTCCGTACTGCTGTGCGACATAGCGAATTATTCGATCAGTTTGATTCGGGTCGGCCGGTGTCAGCAGTTTCCAGCCAAAGACACTGCGGCTGAGGGCGAAATAGTCAATGCATTGATGTGTCTTGCCGTCTTCGCCAACGTCAAGGCCGCAATGTGTGCAGACAACATTAAGGTTTGCCTGGTTTATATCGTTCAATCGGTTCTGGTTATATGTTTCGCTGATTCCAAACACACCAAAATCGGACCAGAAGGTTAGAACGCCTTCGGCGCTCGTCGACCCGGCGCAGGCTGCGGTGGAATGTTCGGATATGCCCGATTGATAGAAGCCCTCCGGGTACTTCTTTTCAAATCCGTCCGTCTTGACTGACTTTGACAGATCACAGTCATAGACGATCATCGGTAAACCGTCGGGTCCGGAAACATCGTTTGCGCCGGCCAGATCAACCAGCGCGGCGCCCCAGGCGCTGCGGTTGTCCACTTTCTTGTCCGCTTCGTATGTGCGCGGCTGGCCTGGTTTGACTTTGATGGTAATGATCGAAGGATGCGGCACATGTTCCGGAGCGCCATCGGCGCGCCGGGCGCTGAGATCGTCGAGGTCATCGTATGTGTCATCGGTAAAGCCCAGCGTACGGAATGCGTCGCGGGCCTGCTCATGGTTGAGCGCGGCGCCGTGATAGTTGTGGTCGTTTTCAATCGGGGGGTAGCCTTTGCCCATGACGGTGCGGGCCAATATCATAGTCGGCGCCTTGACCTCGCCCAGTTGGCGCGCTTTTCTGATTTCAGTATACAGTTGTCCCAGATCATGCCCGTCAACTTCGACAACATTCCAGCCATCAGCGCGCCAGCCATCGGCTATGTTTTGCGGCATGACTTTTCTGATATCACCGCTGATTTGCAGTTGGTTGAAATCAATAATAGCCGTGACATTTGTCAGAGAGTACTTGACAGCAAAGCGCCGCGCTTCGCTGATCTGGCCCTTCTGCTGCTCACCGTCACCCATCAGGGCGTAGGCATGAATTTTCTTCCCCAGCGCCCGCGCGGCGACCGCTTTGCCGCAGGCAACGGACAATCCCTGTCCGAGATTGCCTGTGTCCCAATCAACTCCGGGGGCCGAACGCTCAACATGTCCTTCGAACGGAGAACCCGCCATGCGGAAACTGTATTCTGCGTCTTTGACATCAAAGAATCCGTTATGCCCCAGCGCCGAATACACGCCCGGCGAGGTATGCCCGTGCGAAATAATTATCCGATCACGGTCTTCCCACCACGGCTCGGATGGTTTCAACTTCGCCAGTGAGTAGAGAAGCATATAGAATTCCATCGAAGACATTGAGCCGCCCGGATGTCCGGAACCAGCGATTGTGGTCATTTTGATAGACGAGCCACGCGCCCGGCGGCAGAGTTCCGCAATCACCGAGCGAACATCATCGGGCAGTGTTTCGGAAACAAATCCCCGGTGTGGCGCGAAAAATGTCTCGGCGTCAAAGTCATGTTCAAGATCATGTGTAAGATCATGTGCAAGATTGTTCAAGTCTGCTGACATCAATTTCTCCTGGTTGGCTCCTCGAGCGCCCGTAACAGCCACTAGCTGAAAGCCTTTTGCCGTTTTTCCACTGCCTGCATTGAAGAGTCATGCAAGTTTTTGAAACACTTGTCTATCTGTGACGCTAATGTTGAAATGTCGCTTGCCGGGTCCGTGGCGCAGTTGATCATCAGCGTCGGAAGGTTTCGTTTGACCAGCGATTCAGTGTCGCCTATGCTCTGTGCGGCGATCAACTGGTTAAAGCTATACTTTGCCTCAGGAATCTTGATTTGCTCCTGATCGGAATGGGTCAAAACGATAAAATGTCCGATAGCCGGGCCGCCTTTGTACAACTGGCCAATCGAATGCAAGAATCTCGGGCCGTAGCCCCTGAGCGTGGCAATACCGAATTTATTGCGGATTGTCCGGCGCAAATTTTCCAACGCTCTTTCGGTTTCTTCTGTTTGCCCAAAATAATTTAGAATCGCCACATATGATCCTTTGCGCAGCCCGGTAGCAAACCGCTTGAGGGTTCTGGCCGGGGAATCCAGTTCATTTTCGTCGTAGTGGGCGGCATCTCCAAGTTCGGTGACTTCCAGGCCGTCCCAGGCAGTGATGATTTTTGGATGAGGGAAAGAACCTGATTCCTCGAAATTAGCGAGGATTTTCGCCGTGTTCTCTTTTGATTCACTGACATTTGGCTCATCAAAGGGATTTATCCCCATGACATATCCGGCCGTCGCTGTGGCTGCTTCCTGTCGGAAAAGCTCAAATCCAATATCGCTCAAGCTTTTAAAGGTGATTGAAACTGACGGGGTTTCGCTCTCGCGGATTGCGCTTTCCAGATCAGTGAACTGTGCGCTCAGTTCTCCGGCCAGTGAGAGAAACATGAACATCCGGTCGGTACCATACTCCCCGGGCGCTCCAAGCGGTTCTGATTCAATCGGAATGACGCCATTTCCCTCTTTGCCGGTTGATTCGGCCACTAACTGCTCGATCCACGGAACAAGCGGCCTGAGCGAGTCACTGGCTATGATCGTAAGTTTATCTATCCCGCGCTCGGCCGCCACCGCCCACAGGGCGCCGAGTTGAAACGCGCTGTTGTCATCATTGTTTTCGACGGCGCAGGCTTTCTCCGCATCAATCGCCCGATCAACTATCTCAGTCAAATTTGCTCCACTGAATGCCGCCGGAAGCAATCCAAAGTAGGAAAGCGCCGAGTAGCGGCCTCCGATGTCAGCCGGGTTAAGAAACACGCGTCGAAACTTACGGTCCAGAGCGAACTTTTCGAGGTCTGACCCTTCGTCCGTAATAGCCACAAAGCGTGAGCCGGGGTTGGGGACATTAGCTTTTGAAACAAGATCAAAAAAGAAACGGGCGTGTGACATAGTTTCGATTGTCTTGCCGGATTTGCTGGCGATAATAAAGAGCGTCTGCGAGACATCTATCGTGTCCAGCATAGACCTGATTGCAGCCGGGTCTGTGGTATCCATGATACGCAATGATTCCAGACCTGAACGCGGCCCGAACATGCGGCTGAACATTTCCGGGGCCAGCGAACTGCCGCCCATACCCAGTACCAGCGCATGTCTAATGCCGCCATCAATGACTGAGCTGGCGAATGAATCCAGCTCCGCAAGGCGGGGCTTCATGTCTGAGGCGATATGCAGCCAGCCCAGACGGTTCTCTATTGACTTGAGCGCCTCACCTGTTTTGCCAAAAACTGTTGCATCGGCGCCAAACAAACGCTTGATAAACTTGTCTTCAGCGGCCCTGAGCAGCGCGCTTGAATATGGCTGCTGGACTGAACCGGCGCGCAGTGTTAACGGGTTACGATTTTTCATGCGCAACCTCAAGCGAGCGTTGGATAGTGGCGATCAATTCGTCGTAGCTTTTGGCGAATGCGGCCAGGCCATCGATCAGTAATTGCTTGTTAATCGAAGAAATCGAAATGCCCAGCTTTTCAAGTCCGGCCAGTTGGTCTTTTGCTTCATCAACACCTTCGAGTACAGTGTCAGCTCTCACTCCGCCGTGGTCAAGGAATGCTTCCACGGTTTTGGCCGGCATAGTGTTGACCGTATCGACGCCAATCAAGTTGTCGATATACATTGTGTCTGAGTAATCCGGGTTTTTCGTCCCGGTCGACGCCCACAGTGGACGCTGAACTCTGGCGCCGTGCGCTGCGAGTTTTTCAAAACGCTCTGTTTTGAACAACTTGAGGAAATGCTGATAGATCATTTTCGTATTCGCCAGGCCGATTTTCCCTTTGAGGTCGGCGGCTTGCGCCTGATTGTCACTTGCATCAAGCTGTTTGTCCACGGCGCTGTCTAGCCGGCTGATAAACACCGAGGCAACTGAACGCACCCGATCAATCGGGTTTCCATCAGCCTGTCTGTCCTCTAATCCCGCCAGAAAGCTTTCAGCGACCGCCACATATTGCTCCTGCGAAAAAATCAGCGTCATATTGATCGAGATACCTTTGCGAATCAGCCGTCTGAGCGCGGCGATTCCCTCCGGGG
Source organism: Candidatus Zixiibacteriota bacterium (assembly GCA_022563625.1). Lineage (GTDB taxonomy): Bacteria > Zixibacteria > MSB-5A5 > GN15 > JACZUZ01 > JADFNA01. The sequence goes on along the minus strand of JADFNA010000146.1, from coordinate 965 downwards.
TTGAGGGGACTTTTATAAATACATTTGGCCGGTCGACCATAGCGCGCAGACGCACGGCTTCGGAAACGGATTTCTCCTCATTCTCGCCCCACTCCGGCGCCTCTTCCCAACTGATAAAGCCATCCACACTGTCTGATTCATCGTGCAGTTTGCGCATAACATCCGATGCCCGCTGAACATCGTCGCAGGAAAGCGTTTCATAAACTTCAACCGGGGTTTTGCCCTCGCTCAGGAGCTTGCGTATCGCATCGGGATAACCGCACTCGCCAGATGAAATCGCTTTTTCAAAAATTGATGGATTCGTGGTCATGCCCCGAATGCCTTCGCTGTACACCAGTTCTTTGAGTCGGCCGGAATCGATCATGCATTTTGATATATCGTCCAGCCAGGCTGACTGTCCGTGGTCAAACAGCCCGTGTATGGTGGTCTTCGTGTTCGTCATGTCTTGTTTATCCTTTGCTTTTATTAGCTTTGAATTGAATATTTCTTCACCCTGCCGCGGACAACTTTCCGGTCATCCTGTTCAGCTAACAAGATGCTTAACTAACGAGAAATATACAAACCCTCCGGCAGCCCGCCCGCAGCCTTGGCGGCTGCTTTTCGGGACAGCGCCTCCACCCGGGCAAGGTCGGGAGCGGCGCCGACCTGCTGGAAGACCCGGCGTGCCGCGTCGAGCTCCATCTCCGCGGCGTCCTCGTCCCCGAGCTCCCGGCAGCATAGTCCGATGAGGACTCGGACACGCGCGGCTTCGTACGGGACCTCTAACTGCTGCCAGCCAGTCCACGCATGGCGCAGCAGGTCGAGGGCGGCACGCGCGTCACCCTCAACGAGGAGAACCGCTCCCTGCGAGCGATCGGCCACCGCGCGCAGCAGGGGCGCGTCGAAGTCGTCGGCGATCTTCGACAGCCCGTCGGCGGCGACGCGCGCCGCTTGCACGTCACTTGCGGCAAGCATGATCTCTACGT
>JADFNA010000145.1 GCA_022563625.1 Candidatus Zixiibacteriota bacterium | reverse complement strand
TTTGAAAATATGAGTGTAAATTTGGACGAAGTTACCCAAATCGTCGAGGAACGCCCCGGACAGGATAAGGCATATATTATTGATTCATCGAAATCTCGGTCGGAATTGGATTGGGAGCCTGAAGTAAGTATCGAAAAGGGAGTTGAAGAAGTAATCGGCTGGGTCGAGTCGAACTGGAATGAAATCGAAAAGAGCTCGCTTGAGTATGTACACAAAGCCTGAGAAACAGTCTCAGGATATTTTTTTCATATATCTTTCCACCTCGTCAATTTCCGATTCATGGGGAGACCATTTAGCATACTCGGTGTCTGACCGGACAAACGGACCGTTAGTTACCTCATGAAAAATTACGAATTCCGAGCGGGGAAGGATAGTATGCCAGGCATTTACCGACAATCTATAAAGGAGATTCTTATTGCCGCCGGATGCGCCGAGCTCGACCCTTCTGAATATCTCTCCCTCATCATCGAATAACAGCACACTGAGATCGCCTTCGATCAGATGAAACGATTCGGATTTTCCGTTATGCCGGTGAGGGCGAACATAGCTGCCTCGATATACGCACAATATCATCTCCTGAACAGACTCTTCTTCGCTTCGATGTAAACAGATTCTGGCTCGTCTTAATGACGAAATCCTTGCAGACTCTTTTAGGGCGTGTAGATCTGAATCCTTTAGTTCAAAGACATCCTCAGAGTTATAAATCACTATGGGTTTCTTCAATTCGAGTACTTCTGATAAAAGTCTGAAATCGAAGAGCAAACGAAATCAATATCGTCCCGATCTAAATGTTCTCCGATAGGGAGGCTGAGAATTTTAGCGACAACTCTTTCAGCGTTTGAGAATTCACCCCTCGCATTTTCTTTGTAAGCCGGTTGCTGCGGCATCAGCACGGGATGGCGAATCTTGGTCTCGATTCCCTCCGACTCCAAAAACTCTTTAAGATCGTCCCTATCATCAGCAAGAATTGTGTAAGCGTAATATACATGCCCGTCTGATTCGGAATTTACTGGTGTCATAACAATGTCGTGAAGTTTTTCGTTGTAAATATTCGCTATCTCTCTCCTTTTTTCGATCACTTCATCTAATCTGTCGAATCGTTTCAACAGCATCGCTGCCTGTATCGTATCCAATCGGCTGTTATAGCCGGGTTCAACACAGATCTCCCTGTCGACAGTACCGGCATAGCGGAGTGAATGCAATCTATCTTTGATTTCAACACTATCGGTAAGGATCATACCCGCTTCTCCCAACCCCGCAAATATTTTCATCGGGTTCATGCTGAAGCACGCAACGTCGCCGAAAGAGCCGGCAATATTGTCTTTATATCGAGCTGAAAATGCCTGAGCAGCGTCTTCGATCAATTTCAGGTTATGTTTTTCGGCAATCGTTGTGAGTTCATCCATTTCGCAGACCTTACCGTTGAAATGAACGGGCAGTAAAGCTTTGGTATTGTCTGTTATCAACCGTTCAACGCTCCGCGGATCTATGTTCAGGTCGTCTTGCACATCAGCGAAAACCGGTGTCGCACCCGTAAGTGTGATTGAGTTCGCCGTGGCGATCCAAGAAAGTGATGTCGTTATGACCTCATCACCCGGACCTATTCCGAGGCTTTTCAATCCGAGAATCAAAGCATCAGTGCCCGAATTTACTCCTATGCCATATTTGCATCCGCTGTATTCGGCGATTTTTGCTTCAAGCTCTTTGACCTCAGGCCCGAGAATAAACTTGCCGTGGTCGAGTACGTTCAGGACGGCCCGATCGAGTTCGTCTTTGATTGTCAGATACTGGCGCTTGAGATCAAGCAGCGGCACAGGTGTTACGGCCACCGTTGGGGCGCCTGTTGGTTTGGTAGAGCTGGAAGTTGTCACTTAAGTAGTCCCTTAGATTTTTCGATGTCAGATAATTACGCCGAATCCAAAACTTGATTCTTTTAAGCTAACAAACGCTCATACTATACTAATACCGATAAGTTCCAATTCAGACAGGTCGGTAAAAATTATTCGGGCCAGTCCTGGTTTTCCAGAAGCTGTTCGGCAGCCACGTCGCGCCATTCTCTGGCCGGCGCTCCGGCAACAATTTTCTTTGCGGGAGTGTCGCGGGTAACCAGCGCTCCCCCGGCCACCTGTGAATCAGCGCCGATAGTTTTGCCCGGCAGAATCGTGGCGTTAACACCGATCCGGCCGCCCTTGAGAACTGTCACGCCTTTGAAATGTTTGAAGCGCTCCTTTGAGCGGCCCATGTAATTGTCATTTGAGGTCGCGGCGCACGGGGCCACAAAGACACGGTCTTCTAGCTTCGAGTATGCGCACAGATACACGTTGGATTCGAGCTTGCAGTAACGGCCAATCTCGCAGAAGTTTTCAATCGTCACCCCTCGCCCAACAATCGTGAATTCGCCCACAGAAACATTTTCACGCACGGTCGCCAGATCGGCAACCAGTACCTTGCCGCCTATGCGGCACCCACGATAGATGACGACGTTTGTCCCTATGATGCAGTTCGATGCGATTGCCGCGCCTTCAAGTATCTGCTCTTTTGTGACAGCCGAATTGGCGGCTTTCATGGGGAATTTGCCGATCACCGCGTTGTCGTCAATGCGCACATTGTCACCGATGACAGAATCAGCGTGTATCTTTACCCCATGACCGATTACACAGCCGTCTCCGACAGTTACATTGTCTCCAAACACGCAAAACTCCCCGTGACTGGTGTTCTGGCCAAGTTTCGCGCTTGATGACACAATCGAATTTGACATAAGGTATCTTCGCTCTGTTTATCTTTAAGTTACTGCCGTTCAAACAGCGCCGCTACAAATCGATCGGCGCGCCGCCCTGCTCGAGGGACTGTTGTGCGGCACTCAGAACGCGCAACGTCCGCAGTCCTTCGGCGCCATCGGAACGGGGCTTTTCGCGCGTTTCTATACATTCCAAAAAATGCCTGCATTCATCCGCCAGCGGTTCGCCTCCCTGGATTTTGGGGATGACAATAACACCGGTGCGCAGTGACAGATACCCGGCATAACTTTCATAGTCCTGCTTGCGGTCGGCGCCTTTGTCATACAAACGAATCTTCTCGGAGGCCTGGGTATCATCAAACACCACCATTTTCTTGGAGCCAACCACGGTAATCTTTCGCTCTTTGTGGGGATCAAGCCAGCTGACATGAATATGCGCCATTTTCCCGTCGGCGAATCGCAATGTCGTAAACACGACATCTTCAATCCCTTTTTGCAAATACGCCGAACCGGCCGAAGTCACCCGCACCGGATCGGACTCCATCAGGAACAAAATGATAGAAATATCATGCGGAGCAAACGACCACCAGGAGTTTTCTACTGAGCGCACCTTGCCCAGATTTACGCGGCTGGCGTACATGTAATAGATCTCACCCAATTCGCCTGATGAAATCAGCTCTTTGAGATACAGGGTGGCCTGATGATAGACCATAATGTGGCCGACCATAATGATTCGTTTACGCTTTTCCGCCTCTGCCACCAGTTTTTCTCCCTCGGCAACTGAGAGAACCAGCGGCTTTTCCACAAACACATCTTTGCCGGACTCGATCGCGCGCATAGCCAATTCAAAATGCGAAACCGGCGGGGTGGCTATGACAACAGCCCCAATATTCTTATCGTTGATCAGATCATCATAATTGTCAGTTGTTGCCAGGTCTGGATATGCGCGTTCGGCTGCGTTGCGGCGTTTTTCGTCTGAGTCACAGGCGATACTGAGCCTGCCATCGGTGAGATTATAGAAATTGCGCAGCAGATTCTTGCCCCAATCTCCGATGCCGATTATTCCGATGTTGTTCATGATTCCGCTTTATTTTGAAGCGCCTTTTAGCAGCGCTATCTTGAAGTGTTTTCTGAAACTCTTGTGGTGTGTTAGCCCTGTTCGATCACCGCTTAAGGCGTCCGGCCGCGCCAGAAGACGGTCCTGAGAAAGAAACTGGCGCGCCGAAAATCTTCGGGACTGCGCCGTTCCAGGCCAGCAAGATACTCAATAAACAGCGCCAGGAAAATCGCCAGGGCCAAAGAAATTGCAAAAGATACTCCTACAATCAGGTTTCGTTTAGGCCAGAAACGCAGTTCGGGCGGGGTGGCCGGATCGAGCACGGGCAAATTCGGCGCTTCCTTCTTCTCTTGAATACGGACTTCGTTTAATTGCAGGCGCAAGTTTTCGAATAGATTCTCTGCTATCCGGACACGTGTCGTCAGTTCGGCCAAGGCCGCCATCAGGCGGGGGGTTTCGGCCACCGGGAGTGAAAAATACGAACTGTCGGACGAGCCGAATTCCAGTTCTGAGATTTTATTTTTGAGCGCTGAGACTTTGCCGGACAGTTCGATTACTTCCGGGTGCGATGCCGACAGCGAGCGCCGTTTGAGACTCAATTCAACTTCAGTGGACCCCAGATCAGCTTTGAGTGTGGCGGCAGAGTTGATGGTCAACGACGTTTGTTGATCGAGATTAATTGTCCGGTTCAGCTCCTGAAAACTGCGCAGCGCAGCGCGTGCGGAATCCAATTCGACCCGGGCATCGGCCAGAGTTTCTTGTATAAATGTACGGCTCTCCTCTGTACGGCGCGCGAATATCTCTTTGTTCACCCGATCAAGTTCCGCCACAAAAGCATTCGTTATCTGCGCGGCGCGGACCGGGTCTTTGTCCTCGTAGCGGATCAGAATTAGTCCCTCGGGCGTCACCTTGAAATCAGCATACTCCTCAACCGCCATCCGCGCCTCAGTCAGGTTTTTTACATCATAACTTTTGATCAAATCGAAACTGTCAATTACTCTGTCAAGCGTCACGCGGCTGCCAAGCATACGCACATACACATCAGACGGCGTCACCATCACCGGCAGATTCAGGCCGCCGGTGATCGAAGCCCATTCGGCCATGCCTGAGCCGCTGGCAGAAAACGCCAGCCGGTCCTCTTTGGGGGGCAGCAACAGCGCCTCGGCGCGATACCACTGAGGGAGCAGAAGCGAGATGATGGCCGAAGCGAGTGTTGCAACGCTGACCATGCCAAAAATCATACGCTTATGAAGCGCGATAACTTCGAGCAGGCGCCAAAAATTCGTCCCGCCCTGGCCCTCTGTGCGCTCAGGCGCCGTTGTCATGTCTGTCCCCATCTCTAAATCAGTCGCAAAATCAGTCGCAAGATCAGCCGGTAGAAGTCTGTTACGTTCGACCGGTTTCATTTGGCGAGTTGGTCAATCGCCAGGGCGCTCAGTGCAATGCCCGCTCCAAGTAAAGATACATCCCGAAGCGTTCCGAGGAAACCGCCGCCCTTTTTCACTTTTCGGGCGACATAAATGATGTCTCCATCATAAATCCTCCCTGCGCTGGAGAGCGGGGTTGAGTTGCCGCCCACCCGCCGGTTAACATAGGAGCGTGAAAGATCAGCCCAGGCGGTCAATCCTCCAGCGCGGTCAATCAAATCTGAACTGGAAAGTCGATCAGCAAAGCTCACCAGTCCTGGGAGCGCCAC
>JADFNA010000144.1 GCA_022563625.1 Candidatus Zixiibacteriota bacterium | reverse complement strand
AACCTGAATCCGTGTGAGTGATGTGCCTCCGTGTTTATGTCGAACTAGCGATACCGACTCTTGAAATCCGTACGCCAACAGGTCAAGCTGTGCGCGTTCAAGATTAAAGACCAGGAAGCTTTCATACTCATTGTCGGGTATATGCTTTGGTTGAAGAAAGTAATGCTTGAGACGCGCACCCCAGCCACAATAGACCTCAGTCGCACGTTTCTCTAGATCGTCCTCGTCTGAGTAGAGCACGAAGACCACGGCCGGATTCTTCAACCGTGTGTGCTGAATAAATGTAATTGAGTCCCTTAATCCAGTCGAGAGAAGATCTATAAAGACGACATTGGGCTTATACGAACTGAGTTTCCCGTAGGCCTTCTTTATGGAATAGGCGTACTCCACGTCAAAGCTGTGGCTATGAGTTGTGTTCAGTTTCGCGAGTATCTCAGACAGACGGCCTGCGCCAGCCTCATCGGCATCCGCGATCAAGATTCTCATTCGTATGTTCGGGTCCAACAATTGCTCCATAGAGATCCCACTCCTATTCCGGCGATTCACGGCCAGCCGATCCACCGATTTTGGTGGGCTTGGTTAATAAGCATTGCCGCCACGATCAGAGCGGTCCCGATAAAGACAGACACAAAAACACTTCGAAAAGTCATTCCTTGCTTTTCCCTCAATTTGCGACACTGATGGGCAACGTCCGATTAAAGGCCGGGTGGCCCACCTTTTAGGTGGGTTTCTTTTTCATATTGTATCTCATGTTATATGATACAACATGTCGAGAAATAAACAAGAGTGAATTCGTTGGCAAAAAAGCGGGGTTGACGAGACTCGAACTCGCGACCTCCTGCGTGACAGGCAGGCGTTCTAACCAACTGAACTACAACCCCGAAAAAGGCGGGATAAAATTACAACATTGTGTCACACGAACTCCAAGTGACACGAATCTACTGGGCGATACTGGATTCGAACCAGTGACTTCCTGCGTGTAAGGCAGGCGCTCTAACCAACTGAGCTAATCGCCCAAACTGTGTCAGGTTTTCACTCCGACACACTTACTCAGGGCGACTCATGATTCGACTTCCCGTCTGGCGCGGGATGTTCATTCCCCTTCTTTATTGCCGCGCCCGTTAATAATCAGAGAGATTGGTATCAAAACACAATAACCCAACACCAAAAGCGCCGGCGCCAGGGTCAGGAATGTTTGTCCCCAGCTCGCATCACTCGGGTCAGGATCAACAGCAGTATTACCTAAAGCCCAGTAGCCAAGAATAATCACAATCAGGCCGGTCCCGAAAATCAGATAATTCTTCTTTCCGAAAGGCCAACTGAATTCTGAGCCTTGATCTGCCTTTTGAACTGATCTGTGATCTGAGTGTTGGGCCATAATTCCGTGCTGGATCTCCTCAATTACCGTAACGTCCTGCAAGTTAACCCGTTACAGCGCGCTAAGTATACAGCCAGGAAGAGGAATGTCAAGCCCTTTCACATACAGCAAAGGCCGCTCCCTCCGGTCATCCCCCGGGCGCCGGAATCTATTGCTATTATTGAGCTTGGCTGGTTGGACCCGAAAACCGCCCAGAGCCGGTATCGAGCGCCCAGAGGCCGAATCCCCACAAGACCATCAAGAACGATCGGACCTCCTCATCAGAAAACGCCGCTTCAGTTTGAGAGGCTACAAAAAATACCACTATACCTGCCAGCGAGGCCGCGAGAACAGCGGCGCCGGGATCACCTGGCCGGCGGCGAAACGTTTCGCGGGAAAACAGATACAACAAATATCCCCAGATGCATAAATATAACGCCGCCGCGGGGACCCCCGCGTAGGCGGCAATGTTGAGCGCATCATTATGGGCATGCGAAAAGTGCACCGACAAGTCCGGCGCTTTTTTCTTGTAGGCGTCATAGAAGTTTCCCGGTCCGACACCAAACAGCGGGTGTTCAGTGATAATCTCAACAGTCGTAGACCAAATGGTGATGCGCGAAACGGCCTTGTCGCGAAGTGTTTGTTTGCTCTCATCAGGATTCAGAGCGGCCCGGAACCGATCTACCAAATTAGGCGCCAGAAGCGCGCCCGAAATGACTATCAATGCAAGAAATCCCAGCGCCAGCTGGCGAGAAATCCTGAATGACAACGCCGCAGCCAGGGCCAACCCGACAGTCAACGCGACAATCGGGCCCCGGCTGTATGAAAACACCGTGGCCCCGCCGGCAATAATTCCGGCGGCCGCATACAGCCAGCGAATACCATTGGCCCGGGTATACAGCGCCAATGTGACAAACACGACACTCAACAACGCAAACAAATTTCCGTATGTCAGGGTGTTGTGGAATGCTCCGCTGGCGCGGGCGAGTCCGTCGGGCATAATTCCGAGGGCAAAGTCCGGCCTCAGATTAAGAAAAAAGAAATGCTGCAACCAGCCATACAATCCAAGAACAATTGTTGACAACGCCAGAGCGAACAGGAATCTTTCCCGCCAACGCTCCCGCAGCATCGCCCTGAGAGCCAGCGGAACAAACAGAAACAGCCATTCCTCTTTCAATGTCCAGAGCGATCGCGCCGGTGAATCATTAACCAGCGCGGAGAATATCTCCCATGTGACGTAGATTCCAATCAACAAGTAGAGGCGTTTCTCACTTGGGCTAAGCCGCAAGTCTGCGCTGAGCAACATATCAAAAAACAGAAAAACGAGCGCAATTCCAACTAACACATGCGAGTAAGCGATCGCAAATGTCAAACACAAGCAATAGCCAGCGAATGAAACCAGCCAGGCCCTGCGGATATACGATGCGAGGTTCATGTGCAATCAGATAATTCCGAGGGATAAAATCTTGAAACAGGCGTGAGTTAACCGAACAAATCAGATTCAATCAACTCAACCAGCGCATGTATAATAAACTTCTGCTCTTCCTGAATTCGTTGAGTGGAATCCGAAGGGACGATCACAGACTCTTCTACAAACTCCAACAAATCGCCGCCATCAGCGCCGAGCAATGCGCACACGACCAGTTTGCGCTTGATCGCAGTTTCAGCGGCCCGCAATAAATTGGAAGATTTGCCAGAGGTGGATAACAACAGCAACATATCACCGGCGCCGCCGAGCGCCTCCACCTGGCGCGCGAAGACCTGGTCAAAACCGAAATCATTAGCCGAGGCCGTCAAGACCGCCGAATCTGCTGCAAGCGAGATAGCCGGCAGCGCGGTTCTGTTTCGCGACGCGGCCAGCCTGACTACCAGCTCCGTAACCAGATGTGAACTGTCTGCGGCGCTGCCGCCGTTGCCGCATACGAGAATTTTCCGCCCGCCGCCAATCACAGCCGCCATGCGCGCCGCCAGATCACTAATGCTTTTTAGGTGGTCCTCAATCAGCGTCCGGCGTAAAGATATCGCATCGTCTGCGGATTTCTTAAGGAAGCTTATTCGTTCTTCAGGTTTTAGACTCATGTCAGTCCGCCCTTGAATTTCCAGAGGGCCGCTTGGAAGCAGCCGGATCAGTTCGCGCTTTTTACCAGTAATGGATGGCACGCCTCGGCGAATTCACGCAGGCGCTGTTGTGATGATGGCGCTTCGAAGCGTGTGCCAACAACAACAAACGATGCGCCTGCGTTGATTGATTTCGCAGCGTCCTCAGGGGTGACAATCCCGCCGCCGACCACAACCGGAATTGTAATCTGTGATGACACTTCTGTGATCATTTTTTCAGGCACTGCCAGCCGGGCGCCGGAACCGGCCTCCAGATACACCAGCTTTATGCCTAGATACTCAGCGGCCAGCGCATGGGCGGCCGCCAGATCTCCTTTGCTGCGTGGAATCGGGCGTGTATTAGAAACGAATTCAACAGATGTGTATGAACCCGATTCAATCAGCATGTAACCGGTTGGTATCGCTTCGATGCCGTAGGATTTCACCAGCGGCGCTCCGCGTACTTGCTCGTCAATCAAATACGCCGGGTTCCTTCCGGATATCAACGACATAAATAAGATAGCGTCCGCGCCGGGGGTGACCTGCGATGCGCTTCCGGGAAACAAAATCACCGGAACTGTTGAGGCCCGCTTTATCTGTCTTATCGCTTCGGGAAAATCACTGTTGAACAAAAATGACGTCCCAACAAGTATCGCATCAGCGCCAGCCGCGCCTGCTTCTTCTACCAGCGGCAAAATATCAGACAGCATCCCGCGGTCCGGATCCACCAGAAGCAGGAATCCTCCACCGTTTTTCATGACGCCTAGGGTAAGTTTGTCGTATACGCTGGTGTGCAATGTCTTTCCGTTCTCTTGCTGCAGCCGATTCTGGTTTGAAATAACCGCGCTATACTTTCGTCACTTCACTGAGTATTTCTTTGTAAGCCGCAAACAGCTCTGCTGGACTAACATCCGGTGGAGCGGCGCCCTGTGCGAAATTCTCCCGGCCGCCGCCGCGCGAGCCGAATCGTTCGAACAATCGCTTTGCGGCATTGCCAATATGAATCCCCGCTGCGACCGCTGCAGGGCTGGCGGAACTCACCAGCATCACTTTGCCATTGACCGCGCCAAGCGCAGCGGCAACAACCGGTCCGCTTGCATTCTTAAAGCCGTCCGCCCAACCGGTTATTTCGTCACGTTCGACTTCACCGAAATCATGAGTCTGATATATCAGCGCCCCGATTTTGTCACACTCACCAACAGCCTCGCCGGATGAAAACCGTATCTGCTTGAGCTTCTTTATATCTTTTTGCAGACGCTGGCTGTCGTCAATGAGTTTGCGGACAGCCATAGCCACTTGTTCCTCGGGAGTTTTCAAATTGCGGCTCACTTCACCCACCGCGCTTTTGTCTCTCAACATTTTTGCAATCGCCTGCTCTCCCGTAATGGCCTCAATTCGCCTGATACCGGATGCGATACCCCCTTCAAGCGTTATCATAAACGGTCCGATTTCTGAAGTGTTAGATACATGCGTACCACCACAAAGTTCTTTGGAAAACTCTCCGACACTGACCACGCGCACCTTGTCACTATACTTTTCACCAAACAGCGCCATCGCGCCGGTTTTCTTGGCTTCTTCGAGCGACATTACTGCGGTCATAACTTTGCTGGCTTTCATTATCTCCGCATTGACAGTTTGTTCAACTTCGGAAACTTGTTCTTTTGTCAGCCCCTCAAAGTGTGAAAAATCAAAACGCAGTTTTTCATCTGACACTAGCGACCCGGCCTGTTCGACATGTTCGCCGAGAATCCGGCGCAGCGCGGCATGCATCAGATGCGTCGCGGTGTGATTACGCATGATGTTGATACGGCGCGGTCCATCAACTTCAGCGGTAACCTCAATGTCGATTGCGTCGATAATATCACTCATTTCGCCTCGAACTACTTCGCCTTCGTGTATATAGAAATCGTTATGCTTATGCATAGCCGTGATTCTTATTTCCAGAGACTCGCCACGCAAGACACCTAAGTCACTAATTTGTCCTCCCGACTCGACATAAAACGGGGTTTTGTCAAGAATTACGGCGATATGTGGGAAAGGCATCATAGTT
>JADFNA010000143.1 GCA_022563625.1 Candidatus Zixiibacteriota bacterium | reverse complement strand
AGGAGTTTGGCGAACAATTCCCCGCGCAGGTCATATTCAATTTTTCGAGAGGTCCAGATCACCGTGCGTCGGTTAATAAATGAGAACACCCCGCCCAGCGCTGTTAGTCCGAGCATGGCTCCGGCCAAACCCAGCCCATAGTTCTCAAGCGTCCCGGCTTCCATTCTGTCCAGCAGAATCTTTATAATATATGGACGCACAACATACATGCCCGCCGAAAGCGTAACAGACAGCCCGCCCCAGAGAAGCGGCGTCTTGTATTTACGGATATGCTTGCCGATCACGGCGAAGCGCGCAGACCTGCGTTTTCTTGATTCTGCGGCTGTGTCTGGAGGCGCGTTGGCGCGTGAGGCTGAATCGTTCATAGTTCTTTGTTACTTCGTAGCCCGCGCGAAATCAACTCGAGGAGGAGGCGGGGAACTCAGCCCTGCGCCGCACGGAAAGACAATAAAGCTGATTGCTTCAAATCTGACAAGGCAGGGCGGCAACCGGCTGATTACGGGTGATATACGGTGATAGTTGGGCCTAATAATCGATCAAATTCGCCAGCAGATGTATGGCATGGATTTCCAGGCGTGAGATCTGTTCAAGCAGGGGAAAGCCGCAATAGATTATTCGCCCCTGGCCCATATTCGCGACCGAAAGCAGGGCGCCGCCTGAGCGCGTGTCCGTAATCAGTCTGCGGCCGATTGTCATTACCGCCGGGGCCGAATAGTATTCTCCGTCGACTTTTGCCGTTAACTGGCGCGTGAGTGTTGAGTACGGCTTGGAGAATATTTTGTGTGATCGGTCACTGACCTGCATGTCGGCGCCATCAAGTCTGGCAGGTGTGATTTTGATTCTTGTCGGCAACACATCGTCCGGCCAGCTTTCCGGCTGTCCGAATAATATCAACGATCCGCCCTGGCGCACAAAGCGCTCGAACCGTTCACGAATTTTGAGAAGTGAGGGATGGGTTTTCAGGCAGCCCGATCCGATAAGAATCACCTGATAGGCGCTCAGGTCTCCGACTTCAAGCGCTCGATCGGTGATACTGCGAAAGTCCGCATCGGTCATGCGCAAAATGTCTTCGAGAAGCCCCACTGAATCCGGCAAGAAGCCGATCGCGCGTTCGGGGTCTATCTGGAAGCTGGCCACGCGTATTGTCGCCGTATCCACAGCCAGCGCTTTATCCGCCAGGCGCAGTGTCAGAATCAGACGGCTGATTCCATCGGCCATTGACGACCCGGCCGCCAGGGGAAACTGTATGGTTTGTGTCTCCTCGCCTGATTCCAGAGCCAGAGTTTGTTTCATAGCGCCTGCCGAAACTCCGGGAGGTGTTTTGAGATCAATATCCACTTCGCCGCTGTAATACTTCGGCTTATCAACCACCGCTTTCCAATAGAACGGTCTGATGGTTTTATCAACTAGGACTTTTGCAACTTTAGGAATAAAGCGGAATGGCGGCAGAAAAGTGACAGTCAGCCCCTGTGCGCCTCGAACCGAAGCGACGCTTCTGGCCAGCATTGAAATACCGCCGTAGGTAATCTCTGCGGCAAAACGCAATGAATCCAGCGCTCCGCTGGCAACACTCAGCCCCTCCGCCTGCACGACATATTCGCGTACAAATTGCTGATGCGGCCGCACCGTTTGCGGAACGCCATCAACAACCACAAAAGAATCACTTGCTCCGGGATAATACAACACACGCGCCAGTGAAACACCCAGCGGACCTGACACAGAAACGGTTGCGCGAAACTTGACTACCGGGCCCGCGGGGGTTTTGCGCACTGTAATGTCGCCCTTCCAGTCAAAACCCATTTCGGACAAGGTTATAAGCTGTGCGCGCTCGGTGAGGGCGGATATATAGCGCAAGTAACCAGGATTAGTGTTCGCTATCTCATGCGCCCCGGTTAGCTCTTTAAGCTTTGAAAGCGCCCGATAAGCCGAGACCAGCAGATCCACCCGCTGTTTTGGGCTATGTGCGGTGCGCGATGCGGCAAAGTCACTCTGAAAGCGCTCTCCCAGCCGGGTGTGGCTGATACGGGCGGCAGATTCCGGCAGCGCTGATTGAATCAGTGATACCAGGCGCAGCGGCTGGAGTCCGGAAAGAAAGTCTGACTCGCGAAACGATCCGGTAATGGTGTAGCGGAGCAATTCATAGCGCGTGAACAGGTCTGGAGATGAATAGCCGATTGACTTCATGGGATGGTTCGGAAAGAGCTTCTCGCGGAATGTTCTAATTCGTTCGGAATACCGGACAACAAGTTCACGCTGGTTGACTATCGCCCCCTGTGCGAACGAAACAGTCCCCGATCCTGCCTTTTTGACGACCGAGCGATACACTTTCCTGACACCAAAGAGACCTCCTGGTTCCAAAACTTCCGGGTCTGCGGCGCCCGAGAGAAAGTACTCTTGAAGCGCCGGCCAGATTGGATCAGTTAAATCGGCGCCGAATATCACAATGTCGGGAGGCAATTCTCCGGGGCCAGGGTCAGAATAAAGCGAAGGTATATCTTGTTCGGAAAGATACAGCTCTACCAGCGAAACCCGGGCGCCATGTTCACCCCGGCGCTGCACAAGAAAACGTTGGGCCTGATGGACCCGCGCCAGAGTGACCTGGCAACCATGCCGCTCGCTGAGAAGAGTCACCGCCGCCCAGTCTATACTCTCAGCCTCCTCAAAAAAATAGACAACGCGGACATCGCTCAGCGACTGTTCCAGAAGCGCCGGCCGGCCGCCTCGCTGGGCGTCGGCGTCAATCGACAACGCTAATAGGCATAACAGGCACACGCCCGTGTGGAGGACCTTGCCGGTCATGCGCGCAGGACACTTCATTTTGAGAGGGTAGCGGTTTCAACGCGCTTGGACAAAGAGAATTGCGATTGAGGGCTATCTGAGCGTGGATGTCGGGTTTCTCTCTCGCTTACGCTCGTTCGGAACGCCAACCTACATCTCATCGGGACCTTAGCAACAGGTCCCTAGAGGATGGTCTCGTCCTCGGGGCTCCAGCCCGGGTCCACGATACACAGGAAACACAGCTCTGAATCGCCGACGTTTTCTAACCACTGGCGCTGTCCCGGCGGGATTTCGATAGCATCACCCGGGCCTACTCGGGATGATTCATCGGCGATATGCATCACGCCGGAACCCGAGAGGATGTAGAACAGTTCGTGAGAGTTCAGGATATGTGGCGCCGAAGACTTGCCGGTCGGCAGGATGGCGTGCGCAAGCGAATAGCGGCCAGAAAACCCGGGGTGATTTTTGGGGTTCCAGAGTTCGCTGAGGATCGTTTGATCAGCGGCGCTGAACTCCGGCGTTTCGGACAGTTTGTGTATTTTCACAGCCCCGGCGCCACCCGGCGCCACCGGATGCAATCCGGCTACAGCGCCTGATCGGCTTTCAGTTTTTGGTACAGTGATTCGGCAACTTCGGCCGGTGTTGCGCCCTCAATGAATTGCCCCGCAGGGCGCGGCGGCGGCGAGGATATCTTGATTTTTTCTGTCGGGCTTTTCGCCGTGTTGCCGTCAAGGCCAATATCCGCTGCCGACCAGGTGACAATCTGCTTTTTCTTGGCAGCCATTTTCCCTTTCAGAGAGGGCAGGCGCGGGTCCGCAATTTCCTTAATACAAGAAATTATGACCGGTGTCGGAGATTCAATTAGATCGTAGCCATCTTCGGTCATGCGCTGCATGGTTATCAGACCGTCTTTGAAATCCACGATTTTCTTGACATAGTTGACACCCGGTTTGCCCAGGAGCGCGGCGATGGCAGCGGGAGTTTGCGATGATTCTTCATCAGCCGATTCTTTGCCGCCGATCACTATGTCAATCTCACCGTCAAACCCGCCGTCAACTTCACCAAGTTTCTTCAACGCGACCGCGAGAATTTTCGCTGTGGCCTGAGAATCAGCCCCGGCAAACAGCGGATCAGTGACCAGGTACGCCTCGTCTGCGCCGAGCGCCAGACAATCACGGATAGAACTGACCGCTTTTTCCGAACCGAGTGTCAGAATAATGGTCTTCCCGCCGAAGCGTTCTTTGAGGCGTATTCCCTCTTCGACTGCATATTCATCAAACGGATTGACCGTCCCCGGACTATCGGGCAATTCGATGGCGCTGTTATTAACTCTCACCAACGAAATGTCCGGTGTTTGTTTCATCAGGACGACTATATTCATATTCGGCGCAGCCTTTCGTATCTCGTTACACGGGAGTAGATTATTATAGAATCTCTTCTGTTACCAGAGTACATAAATTCTGACGGAGTGGCAACCGTGACTAATACGCTTTACCCTACTTCCCCTCTGAAGCCGATAGGTAGCGGGGCCTTCGCTCAGTTTTCATCGTCGGGTGCGTCGCTCGGCGAGCGGCTGGAGAGGACTTCGAGGGCCTGTCTGGCCGCCAGTTGCTCGGCTTCTTTTTTTGTTAATCCATGACCCAGGCCGAGTCTCTCACCGTGATACCTGATCGCCACCTGGAAGACTTTGCGATGGTCCGGGCCTTCTTCGTCAACGACTTCATAGGCCGGCGAGCCTCCGCCACGCGCCTGCAGGAGCTCGAGCAGGATATCTACAAGGTCGCCCTGATTACCGATCCGCTGCTGAAGTCCGAAGAACTCCTGCTCACGACCGCGGCCCGCTTTGGCGCCCAGGGGCTTCCCACCACGAGGAGCGACCTCTTGACCAACGTGGTCGTGGATGCCCTCACGGCTGTCCTCGAGGATAATGCCAGGGATGGACGGCGCAACGTGGTCATCATCGATGAGGCCAGTCAATCCGGGCCCGAAGCCATAATCCTCAACTACATAGCGAAAAAAGTAGTAGTTGTAGGTGACGACAAGCAAATTCGACCATCAAACATCGGCATTGATCACGACGAGGCAGAACATTTCCGAAAACAGTACCTCAGTGGAATTGAACATAGCGAGTCATTCGGACTTACCAGCAGTTATTTCTCACAAGCGGAGCTGCGATTCCCTAACTATATTCGGCTCAAGGAACACTTTCGGTGTATGCCCGAGATCATACGCTTCAGCAACAATCTCTGTTATCAGAACGCCCCTCTAATCCCCTTACGGCAATACCCCCCAGATCGGCTCGATCCAGTGAGAACTGTGTTTGTGGGCGATGGGTTTACTTCGGGCTTTCAGTCAAATCGGTTGAATAAACCGGAGGCTGAGAAGCTCGTAGAGGTGGTCTGCCAATGCTGTGAGGACAGGAGGTATGACAACAAGTCAATGGGAGTGATCAGTCTTCTTGGAGGCGCGCAGTCGAAGTACATCCAGGGACTACTCATAGATCGACTAGGGCCCGAGGAGATCGAAAAAAGAGGGCTGGTTTGCGGCAATGCCTACAACTTCCAAGGAGACGAGAGGGACGTCATATTCCTAAGTTTAGTGATCTCTACCAGCTCAGACCAGGGACCCCAAAGGCCAAGGGCTCTGACACGGTCCGCTGACAAGCAGCGATTCAACGTTGCAGCCAGCAGAGCTAAGGATCAGCTATGGCTGTTTCCCAGCGTAACACTCAATCACCTGCAAAA
>JADFNA010000142.1 GCA_022563625.1 Candidatus Zixiibacteriota bacterium | reverse complement strand
TGACGGAAGTGGACGGCGCCTGCGACGGCGATGCCTTCCTGCCGCTCTTCAATCGCGCACGCTGGCACGAAACGGCCCACGAAGGCCCGTTTTCGGAAGGGGGCTATCGCTATTCCTACGTGACGCTGGAGCGCAAGTAGGGTTATTCCATGACGATCTTGGGCGCGGTGCGTTGTCCGGTCTTGAGTTTCGCCGCCACCTTTCGAGCCAATGCCAGGAACGCCTGTGCCTCGGGGCCGGATTTGTCGAGTGTCATGATCGGCGTTCCCGCATCCGAGGTTTCGCGGATGGCGGGGACCAGCGGAATTGCGCCGAGAAAATCGCAACCGAGCTTTTCGGCCATTGCGCGCGCGCCGCCACCGTTGAATTCCCAGCTATAATTGAAGTCCTGGGTAAATCGACGGTTGAATTCTTCGAATTGCGCGAATATATTTGATGTCAGAGAGAGAGAGAGAGTGGTTAGGAAAATCAGAAGCTTAAGGCTGTTTCTCACAAGTCCTCCGTAGGCGCCGTGGTAAATCGTTCATTTGCAGTCCTATACAACGAATCCGAACAGCTCAGGTCTGGCTCTAGCTCTGCCTGTTCGGGCGGCCTAATATAGGCTTCGACACTGGGGCTGTCAATTGTCCCAGGTCCGGTGGGTTATGGCGCTTTTCCCGGAGGATGGTCCGGCCAGACAATCCGAAGTTGACACTCAATTTTGAACTAATTTTCCGCTAAAAATACCCCCGGCAGGAATTGAACCTGCGGCCCGCAGTTTAGGAAACTGCTGCTCTATCCGACTGAGCTACGGGGGCGGATATATTGTTTTCCCACAAAAAGATAGGAAAGTCATTCGGTGTCATATGAGACGAGTGTCTTGACTTCATAGCCCTCCAGTTTCTCTCTCCAGGGCAAAAAGGCCAAATCCACCAGGGCCGCCACAGCCTCTACTTTGGCCCCCAGTTTTTCGACCAGCAAACAGGTGGCGTAAGCCGTTCCCCCGGTGGCCAAAAGGTCATCAACTACCACTACCCTGTCAGAGGCTGTCAGGACGTCCCGGTGCATTTCTACGGTATCCGAGCCGTATTCGAGCTGATAGCTCTGAGATACAGTGTCAAAAGGCAGTTTTCCCGCCTTTCTGACAGGGGCGAATCCCAGATTAAGAGCGGCGGCCACGGGGGCGCCAAGTATGAACCCCCTCGACTCAATCCCAACTATGCAGGTCGGGCTTTTGCTGCGGCAAAACTCAGCCAGCATATCGACGGCTCCGCGGAAGGCGCGTGCGTCTGAAAGTAGAGGGGTAATATCACGGTAGACCACTCCCGGCCGGGGGAAATCCTGAATATTACGTATAGTATTTTTGAGATAAGAAATTACCTCCGGGTCCCCTGATTTCATAGGCGCCACCGCCCCTTTCGACTCACTCATGATCGGTTATCTAACATATCCTCAACTCAGAGACAATAGACTCCAGACCGGGCCTAGACTATCTCGAACCCTCCACTGGCAGAAATCAACTCAATTTGGGTCTGTTCCAGAACTCTGGTATCAACAGACTCAACCTCTGCGTGGCGCGGCCCCTGGCGCAGGGCAGCCAGGAAGGTCTCAAGCGCAGATGGTTCACCAACAGCGACAATCTCCACACTGCCATCAGACTTGTTCTCCGCCCTTCCGCAGATTGAAAGCGCCGCAGCCTGTTTCAGGCAAAAGTACCGATAACCCACAGCCTGAACACAGCCGGTGACTCGAACACGTTTACCGGTCACCGTCACAGTGACCGCGCGCCTGTTTGTATTGGCTGCATAAGCGCCATCATGGTTTGCTGCAGAACCCAAAGGCCAGCTCAACAGCTTCTTCAGGAGTGTCTGCTCTTGTGATGTCCTCGCTAATATCCCATGAACCGAGTGAGATGACCGGCCTCTTCAGGAGCAGTGCGTAAGCAATTTCTGAAAGTGTTCCGTACTTCCCGGGCAAAGCAATAACGGCGTCCGCAGAACGGACAATTAAGACATTGCGCGTTTCACCCATGCCGCTGGCAATGCATACGTCGACATACTGATTTGCCTCACCCGGTTCGCCGCCGGGAATGATCCCGACTGTCAGCCCCCCGGCGGACCTGGCGCCGCGACAGACGGCTTCGGTCACTCCGCTTCTTCCGCCGCAGACCAACACAGCCCCGCGACTGGCAATCAGCGAGCCGATTTTCTCGGCCAACTCCAGTGTCCTGTCATCGGCGTCATTCCCGCCAACTACTGCGATTTGCGGAACTCTGCGGCCCATTCTTCAGGCCTGGACTTGGTGGGAGTGGGAACGTGACACAGTTATACCGGGATATCCATGAAACACTCAGGCAGTTAAAATCGGGGCGACTGGATTTGAACCAGCGACCTCTTCGTCCCGAACGAAGCGCGCTACCAAGCTGCGCTACGCCCCGAAAACCACGTCTATGATATTAAATTGCCGGCCGCTGTCAAGACAGATTCAACTTCCCGGAAGGACTATCACTCCCGTAATTCCCCGCTGATCGTCCGCACCTCATCCGTCCCGAGTTTCCTGAGCGTTTCGTCATCATCAAAATTCACTCTCAAGGGAGTAATTGAAACTAAGCCTCTCCGGGTGGCCGAATAGTCGGTCCCGCCAATGTCCTGCCAGTCGGCCTCACCTCCGATCCAGTAATATGATTTGCCGCGCGGGTCAGTCTTGTGTATCACAACATCATTAAACACCCTGGAACCCAATCGCGTGTATTGATAAGACAGGTAATCAGCCCCATCGAGATCAGGAAAGTTTAGATTAAGAAAAGTGGATTTGGGAATGTTCAGAGTATGATAACGTTCAATAAAGCGAGAAAGAAAACGAGCCACAGACGAAAATGATTCCTCAGCGTATGTGCGGTCATCATTCTGGATCAATGAAACTGCAAGGGAAGGGGCCCCGAGTATCGCCCCTTCAATCGCCGCGGCGATGGTGCCTGAATAAGTGACATCCTCACCCATGTTCTGGCCATGGTTGATTCCGGAGACGATCAGTTCCGGGGGTGTTTCTTTGAAGAGTTCGTGGAAAGCCAGCAATACTGAGTCAGTGGGTGTACCGTCGCAAGCCCAGCGATTTTCGCCCCGGGACATGAGACGCAGGGGACGTGAGAGCGACAACGAATGTGAGGAAGCTGATTGTTCCCGATCCGGCGCACAGACGAATACGTCGTGGTCCTTTTTCAGCTCTTCTTCGAGGCGCCGCAAACCAAGCGCGTCGATACCGTCATCATTTGTGATCAAGATTCTCATTGGCCGGAAACTATCCGTACGGAAGATACCTGTCAATGATTCCAGGGAGAAAGAGATGCCGACAGCGATTCCGTCTCAGTCTCTAGCGCCACAATCTGCGCCAGATCAACGCGGCAAAGCGCAAGGTATCGAACAGCGGATGTATGTGAGAGGGCGTTCCCCGATAAATCACGCTGATCGGGACATCACGAAAGACCGCCCCCCGCATTCCGAGATTGAAGGCTATCTCCGATTCCAATGCAAAACCCTGAGACCGGACAGACATTCCGCGCATCAAACATAGCGGGACCAGGCGAAAACCTGATTGTGTGTCCCGGATTCGACGCCCCGAAAATATCGAAACAATCAGTGAGGTCAAGTTATTGCTGAGACGCCTGGGCTGCGGCATAGAACGTGGATCAGACATTCTGGAGCCGATTATAACTGCCGACGGTTGGCGGCGGTGTGCGTCGATAAGAGAGATAATCTCCTCCGGGGTGTGCTGTAAATCTGCGTCCATCGAGATGACCGCCGTATAGCCCAGCGCCTGTGCCCGGCAATATCCGGCCAGCAACGCGGCCCCCTTGCCCCTGTTACACGCAAAAGTAATCTGCTTGACTCCCTGCTCATGGAGAATCCGGGCGGTGTTGTCGGAGCTGCCGTCGTTTATGACAAGAATGTTCCGCCTGGGATACAGCCGGAAAACTCGCTCAATGAGTTCGCCCAGATGTTCGGCGGCGTTGTAAGCCGGGATTACCAGCAATGGGGGCTTGTTTGTGTTCATATCGGCTATGATACGCTAGGGCCAGCTCAGGCGGGCGAATAATTCTAACGCTTGAGCGCTTGATTCCGATTGATTGTAATTGGATTCGGAGGGGTAAACGGATTCACAAAGACGCAAGGATGGCGAAAAAATGGTCGGAGCGAGCAGATTTGAACTGCCGACCTCTCCCACCCCAAGGGAGTGCGCTACCGTGCTGCGCCACGCTCCGAGTCTTATTCCGGGTCTTATGTGGAGTGCGGCGCTTTAGACTCTTATCGAGCGGCCGCAGGCTCATAATACGAACTTCGTAAGAAATACCAAGAGCCATCCGCTCAATATCGCGGCTTACTCCAACAGCCTAAGGGCTTCTTGCGTTTCTCTCTTGATTTCAGCAAGAATTGTTCGTGCGCGCGCGTCCACTATCAAAGACCTTCGCTCCTGAGTGGGTTTGAGCGAGCGCAGGCGCACCCGGGCGCCTTCGATGGTGTAATTCTCAACATACAGGAGCTGTTTAATCCGGTTGACCATCTCTATGTCTTTGACCTGATAGGTTCTGTTGCCGCCCCGGCTTTTTCTGGGTCTGAGCATAGGAAATTCCTTCTCCCAGAAACGAAGCACATAGGCTTCCAGGTCTGTCATCAGGGCTACTTCACTGATTGAGTAATAAAGCTTTTCTTCGATCACTCGCGCGTTTCTTGCCATATACTTCTCCTCAGTCCGTTTGTAAGCTAAATAACTCTTCTATCCCGCTACACCCACAGCTCTTGTTTGAGTGAGCGGCCCATGAGTTCGCGGACCCCCTGTTTGGGGTCTTTGCCTTCGAACAATATCTGAAACACCTGGTCTGTTATGGGTGTTTCTACATCTTCTCTGGCGGCCAAACTGCGCACAGCCCGGCAGGTATCGACACCCTCGGCGACCATACCCAGTGATTCCAGCGCCTGTGAAAGGCTTTCACCGGAGCCTATTTTTTCACCCAGAGCGCGGTTGCGGCTGTGCCTTGAGAAACAGGTGCTGATTAAATCACCCAGACCGGACAGTCCGGCAAACGTGAGCGCATTGGCGCCCAGTTTGACACCCAGACGTGACATTTCCGCCAATCCTCGGGTCAGCAGCGCTCCCTGTGCGTTATCACCGAGACCCAGCGCCCGGGTTATACCGCTGGCGATGGCGATAATATTTTTGACCGAACCACCAATTTCCACACCGGTCACATCATCTGAGCGATAGACCCGAAAAGTGTCACTTGAAAAGAGTTTTTGCGTCCAAACCGCGACGCGCTCAGAACGCGATGCGGCCACCACGCTGGTCGGAGCGGAGCGGGCCACTTCCTCGGCATGGCTGGGTCCGGAAAGAATACAGATATTGTCAGGGCCATGGTCAGTGAGACAGGCGGAAAGCGCCTCTGACATTCGGAGCAACGACTCTTTTTCAATTCCCTTTGAGAGGATGATAAGTATCTGGCCAGGGTCAATCAGGGGCGCCAGCGCGCGGCCGATCTGGCTGACAGACTGCGCCGGTGTTGCGATAATAAGGGCGCTTGCTCCGC
>JADFNA010000141.1 GCA_022563625.1 Candidatus Zixiibacteriota bacterium | reverse complement strand
TGTTTGAAATCGTCGCACGATCGGGCAGGCTCATAGATGACAAACCGGAGCCAAAGAACTCTACGAATTTGCCGACAACTCCGCGCCCTCTCAGAGTTTCGGTGATAGCCAGCACCATGTCAGTTGCTGTCGCGCCTTCAGGCAGCGCTCCTGTCAATCTGAAACCGATTACATCCGGCATAAGCATTGAGATCGGCTGCCCGAGCATAGTCGCCTCGGCCTCGATGCCTCCCACACCCCAGCCGAGCACACCCAGGCCGTTGATCATCGGTGTATGCGAATCTGTCCCGACCAGACTGTCTGGATACACTATCCGCTCGCCATCGACAGTTTTCTCAAACGTCACCCGGGCCAGATATTCAAGGTTGACCTGATGTACAATGCCGGTTGAGGGCGGGGTGACTTTCAAACCGGCAATAGACTGCTGCCCCCACTTGAGAAACTCATAGCGCTCACGATTTCGCTCGAATTCACGATTGGCGTTTCGCTCCAGCGCCTCGGCTATACCATAGGTGTCTATTTGCACCGAATGATCAATGACCAACTCAACCGGAATTGTCGGCTGGATTTTTTTCGGGTCACCCCCCAGCCGGGCCAGGGCCGAACGCATCGCCGCCAGATCGACCAGGGCCGGTACACCGGTGAAATCCTGCAGAAGAATTCTGGCTGGCATAAACGGGATTTCGCGCCGTGCGGGTTCATTTGACTGCCATCCGGACAGGACCCGCACATGCTCTTCGGTCACGGCGAAATTATCGCAATTGCGCAGCGCTGATTCCAAAAGAATTTTGATAGAGTAAGGCAGCGAGCTTACTTCGCCGAAACCGGACTCTTCAAGGGCCGCCAGCGAGAAGTATTTCTTCGCTCCGGTATCTGTGGACAGCTCTTTGAGCGCCCCGAATCTATTCTGTACGGTTTTCATCATCTAACAGGCCCTTCATCACGAAAATTACTCCAAATCCGGTGACAAATCAAATCACCGCGGGCTGCGTGATGGTCACATAACCGGAACTATTCAGCTTTCGATTTGAATCGTAACCGGATTTCTCTATATATATAGCTACCATGCCTGATTCTACGACTATCAAAGATTTCCTGGCAGACTTGCCAACCCACTTTCCCGAAGACAGGCTGACATATCAGAAAGGGTATCCCACGTTTCATCCGGAAAGCGTCGCCGAAGCGGCGACGGTAATCAGGCTTGCCGGTGAGGCTGGCCAGAAGCTGTTCATCACCGGCTATGGCAACAACATTGATCCGGTTGGAGAGATTTTTGAGGAATTGCTGACAATCCGGGATGATCGCTTGAACGATCTGCTCGAAATCGACGAGGCGGCTCTGGCGATTACGGCCGGGTCCGGTTTTCCCCTTAGGGAAATCAACGCCAAACTTGCAAAGCATGATTTATTTTTCCCGCTGTCAAATTTGCCCTATGTCGGCTCAGTGGGCGGGGCGATTGCCGTCGGCCTGGGCGCATCTCTGGACCCGAAACACTGGCAGAAAAAGCTGGTCGCCGGTAAGAAACACCCCGCGGAAATTGATATCTCGCGTTACATTCTTCGTCTGGAAATTGCCCTGCCGACCGGGCAGGTTAGAAGTTTCGGTGTCGGTTCGGATAAAGTCCTTTCGGGTGAAAACTTCGCCCGCATTTTTTCTCCTTCATGGGGACTGTATGGTTTCATCGCGTCGGCCAAACTGCGCGTTCTACCCCAAAGCGCTCGAGAAGAATACCGGTCTCTGATCCAGAAGCCGATTTCGCAGGCGGAGTTTCTGGAGACGCTGGCCTGTGGTCCACAGGCGCTGTCATATGCCGCCGAAGTGCGCGCAAAATTTGATCCTCAAACTCTTTTCCCCATAATCCACGCCTGATGGGCCGCAGATTTGGACAGGCAAGTACGGCGCTTGGAAGCTGTTCCGCAGAAAAATACGGTGAGAAATGACTTGCAAACCCTCCCATTCAAGACTAAATTGAGGTGATGAGTTCTTGTGATTCGTTGGGGCGCTTGCTGGGCTAACGGATTTAGTCTAAGGTTCATATGAATCAGAGAAACACATTTTGTAGTATTGTTTTGTAATTGCGAAGGCATTTCTAATGAATACCACTTTGCTGAAGTCGACACTTCTTACCTGTTTCCTTGCAACGGGCATTGGCTTTCTTGTCCACTCGCAGGTAGCCGCTTTTTCTCTTGAGAACACCTTCGCATTCACTCTAAAGCCCGCATCATCATTTCCTTGCGACAGCGTAGTTAGCCCCCATCTGGGGTACGTGGTTGGAGTTCTAAACCAAGATTCAACGGCGTTTTCGTTGTTTATCAATCACGATCTCTCCGAAGACAGCGTTGTGAGTGTGGATGTGCGCACTGGCGATCCTTGTGATACAGGCGCAGCGCTATTTGTCACTCCTCTGGGTGCAAGTCCTCTGGCCGTGGAGTGGCAGCTCGCTGCCGGAGACTTGGCGCAACTAGTGTCGGGTAATCTCTTTGTCGCAATAATCTCTCCAGATTTCCCGAACGGTGAGATACTTGGACGAATCGAACAAAAACCGGATCCGCATATCTTTGTTTTCAATATGGACGGTCCTCAGGCGAATAACTGCACTAGTCCGGACGGCCCGCATACTGGAGTCGGGGCGGTATTTTTGAATCAGGATTCAACCCTGATCGAGACCTTCATGATGCATGACATAGCGGTGGACAGTATTATTTACGCGAACGTTCACGAAGGTCCACCGTGCGTTCAAGGAGTGCCCTACAACATATATGATCCTCTTGACACCGCGATGTGGGAGCCGGCGATTCTGGATTCTGACGGTGTTGAGTATCTTTTTAAAGGCTATCTCTTTAGTAATATTCACACTCTTGCTTATCCGGGCGCCGAAATTCGCGGACAGTTTCTCAAGCAAGGTCCATATGCCGACGCCGATGGGGACGGTATCTCGGATTCAGATGATTTGTGCCCGGGTGATGCACTGAACATCTGTTGTTGCACCGTACCGGGAGATGCGGATAATAGCGGCAAAACCAACATTGCTGATATAACCTTTCTTATCGCACGCATTTTTGCGGGTGGATCAGCGCCCCCTTGTTGCCAGGAAGGAGATGTGAACAGAAGTGGAATGGTAAATATCGCAGATGTTACTTTCCTGATCGCCCGGATTTTCGCTGGAGGAACCGCGCCTCTCTGTGGCCCGGCCGGAATGGGCTGCTAATGTCCTGCACCCCCACATCAGTCCTCCGAACAGATGCCCTTGAGATCCTCGCTGCTAATTGAAACCGCCCCCCAGCCTTGCCCCGCTGAATCTCGTTCTCTATATTCCCTTTGGGAGCGCCTGAAGAACCGCTTCGGCATTTCTACTGCCGTTTCCGGTTGTCGGTGAGACCTGACCTAGTGCCGTAAGTAGCTGGCATACTTACGATTAACTTCGGTAATGTGAGGGCAAAGCCAAACTACTGTTCAGAAATTGAACTGGGCAGACGATATAAATGGAGGATGGAGGATTTTGCGAGGGTTAAAAACATTAATTGCAATTCTAGGGGCTGGGGCGCTGGCCAGTCCGCTGTATGCCATGGGGCCGGCCACAGGTGACGGCAGCGGCGGCGGGTTTTTTGCCAGTTTCGGGATTTTCATTCCGATTTTCCTGATAATGTATTTACTGGTTCTCAGGCCACAGCAAAAGAAACAAAAAGCACACAAGAAACTGTTGTCCGAGCTCAAAAAGGGTGACCGGGTAGTTACCTCCGGCGGGATGTTCGGTGACATTTTCGCGTTTAACGAAAAACGTGATTCAGTGGTGCTTAAGGTGGGGGAGATGAAACTCGAATTCCTGAGAAGCTCCATCGCCGGCAGAGCGCAGGAATAAGGTGATGCAATCATCCTGTTGGTTTTGCTTTGCAGAAACACCAGTAAAACTGGATCACACTTTCAGAATATGCTATGAGTAGGCCAAGGCAGGCTTACCCGGCTAAAGGAGTAGTGACAAGTGGCGGTGCGATCGATTGTGCTCTATGGACATCCGGCGCTGCGAAAAAAATCGCAGGCGATAAAACCGGTCCAGCCAATCGATCGGGAGACCAAAAAATTGGTGGCGGATTTGATCGCCACACTGGACAATGCTGAAGGGTTAGGACTGGCGGCCAATCAATTGGGTGTCGCAAAGCGAGTGTTCATTGTGAACCTGTCGCATATCGACCCGGCCGAAACATTCCGTGTGTTTATCAATCCCGAGATATTCTCGAGGGACGGCGAATGCGAACTCGAGGAGGGATGTCTGTCATTTCCGGATATGTACGAATATATCACGCGTCCAGAACGGATTAAGCTCCGGGCCAGGGACGCCGGTGGAAATGAATTCACACTTGAGGCCGACGGGATGTTGGCCCGGGTGATTTTGCACGAAAATGATCATTTAGAGGGTAAATTATTTATTGATCATCTCTCGTCAATAACCCGTCAGCTAATGAGAGGCAAGCTGAAAAAGCTTCGCGCTGAGGGCGTTGCGAGCGCCGCTAGTGTTGCCAGCGCAGCCAGCGCTTTGAAGTCTTCAGGGGCGCCTCAAACGCCGCATAACGCGCGATTAGAGCGATAAGCAGAGCGCAAACAGAAGCCGTCTCCGGCATCCGCCAGTCTGTCTTGTAGACTGTCTTGGAGAAGGGCGGATGCTACGCCACATTTAGAGTCGCAGACACGACAAATTTTGCCAGTCATGCCGACGCGGGGCTAATACTCCAGCCTTTTTTAAGTATTCTGAAAGACACATACAAAGTCCGATGACTCCGGCGTTCAGCCGCAGACAATCGGAAAGGTTTTCATGAATGTGGTGTACATGGGAACGCCGGATTTTGCTGTTCCCGCGCTCAGGGCGCTTCACAGTTCTAAGCACACAGCGCTGGCTGTCGTGACCGGCTTGGACAAACCATCCGGGCGCGGCCGCAAACTCCAGCCTACCCCCGTGCGGCTGGTCGCCGAGGAGCTTTCTCTGGAAGTTCTGACACCGGGCTCCCTGAAAGATTCCGGGTTCATCGTCCGCTTGCGTGAAATCGGCGCTGACCTGTTTGCTGTGATTGCTTTCCGCATCTTGCCTGAGGCGGTCTTTACTCTGCCGAAACACGGCTCGATTAACATTCATGCCTCGCTTCTGCCAAAATACCGTGGCGCCGCGCCGATTCAGCGGGCGCTGATGAATGGCGAGAGCGAAAGCGGGCTGAGCGCATTTTTGCTTGAAAAGTCAGTCGATACCGGAGGAATAATCGCACAGCTTCCTGAATCGATTAGGCCTGATGACACTTATTCCTCTCTGGCGGCGCGTATGAGCCATCTGGCTGCTGGATTTCTGGTTGAGACGATTGATGCAATCGAATCAGGCTCGGCGACGCCCATCAAGCAGGATGAAACACAGGCGATCCCGGCGGCGGGCAGACGCGCCCACGCGGGAAAACCGGAGCGAAACAGGAAATAAGGGGGCAGAACACGCCCATTCGCCCAGAAACCAGCCGGGCCGAACTGCCGGGCAGCATAGCACCCGCCACACACCCGCCTGCCGGAATTGCGCCAAAAGTGACCCACCG
>JADFNA010000140.1 GCA_022563625.1 Candidatus Zixiibacteriota bacterium | reverse complement strand
GAAAAGAAGCGCCGGAAGCTGCAGGAGAATATCGATGTCCTGGTCGATAAGCGTTGGAGGTTTAAGAAGCTCGCCAAGAAGGAACGGACCTTCTACCTCTTCAAGGGTGTGGTCGACCTCGAGAAGGGAGCCGTGTTGGCGGCGCATAAGGATTGGTATGCCTACCGGAGATATACCGAAATCGCCGACGAGGTAGAGGCTTTTGCCGTCGCCAAGTTGGCATTCCTGGAGGAAGAGCAGAGGGCTTTCGACCTGATCGCTCAAAAGATCGAGGAGGAGCGCCTCGCCCGCCGCCGACTTCTCGCCGCCGGCGGGGGTGCGGCCTTCCTGGTCCTCTTCTTGGGAGCGCTGTACGTCCAGAAGCGCCGCCGGCAAGATCCCCCGCTTCTTCGAGGTCCTTTTAGAGGGGAAAAATAATCGGTGAGGGAGGGATTCGAACCCTCGGTACGGGTTTACCCCGCACAACGGTTTAGCAAACCGTCCGTTTCAGCCACTCACGCACCTCACCTTAAATCTATTATGGGGAAGGTGCAGTCCAGATCCTCACATTATAGAAGCTGGGCGCACCTCACCTATCGATGACAAATCGGCGGATTTTAGACCGCCGAAAAATCACTTACAACATTTTTCACAACGATTATACGTTATCCCCGCGAGCGCCTCAACGGCCGGCGCCCAAGGGCGTCCACCCCACGTCGCAGGCGGCTAGGACCCGGAACCTTATTTGACCGCCTCCTTGCGACTTCTACGATCTAAGGACACCCCCCATTCGACGAAGTCGTGGCCGACCTGCGGCCGCTCATCGAACGACTCTTTGAGCCATTACGTAAAAGCGGCGTTTGGGCGAGTACTTTGCCGTCCGCGCCCCACCTATAAGACAAACTGAACCGATGCGCACTTCCTAGATCGCCGATGGGTAAGATTCGGATTGTCCCAAGTGACAATTGACAGGATTGTAAGCGAGTGATAGTATTGATTCATGGTTTCAATTGATATAGTAAATCAACGAAGGCGACGTAGAAAGACGCCGGAGATTATTCTCTTCAATCAACCTCTCCATGCATAAACGCCGGTGATCCTGACACCGCCTTCAATGATCCAGATGGATCCAGAAGCGATATGGGCGCCTTCCCGGCTAATTTGTGCTTCGGACAACCGGGACCGGATACTGACGGAGATGGTTCTCCCGATAGTTGTGACATTTGCCCGAATGACTCTCTCAATGATGTAGATGGGGACGGTATCTGTGGCGACGTAGACAACTGTCCAGATATTTTCAACCCCGGACAGGAGGACACCGATGGTGATTCTTTTCCAGATGCGTGCGATAATTGTCCAAGTGATTTTAATGTGTCTCAAAGTGACACCGACGGGGACGAAATCGGAGACGATTGTGATATATGGCCGAACGATCCAGACAACGATGTAGATGACGATGGAATAAGTGGTGAAATCGACAATTGCCCGCAAGAGCCAAACCCGACACAATCGGATTTAGACGGTGACAATATTGGAGATGTCTGTGACAATTGCGTGGTCGTTTCAAACGTGGACCAAATTGATTCCGATTCAGACGACGCAGGTGACGCTTGTGACAACTGCCAGGGTCTTAACAATCCATCCCAAGCGGATTTTGACAGCGACGGTATTGGGGATATATGTGACAATTGTAAATTTGATGCGAATCCCGATCAAATAGATGGCGACTCCGATGGAATTGGTGAGTTATGTGATCTATGTCCGTTAGACGAAAACAATGATATCGACAACGACAATATTTGTGGCGATATCGACAATTGCCCGGGCGAGTTCAACCCTACACAGTCAGATTTGGACGGCGATGGAATCGGTGACCCATGTGATAATTGCCTGACTATTTTCAATCCTCTGCAATTGGATTCAGATGGCGACACCTGGCCCGATTCATGCGACAATTGCCCTGATTTGTTCAACCTGAGCCAGCTTGATCTGGATGGCGACGGTATTGGAAATGTATGCGATAATTGCCTGCTAGTATCTAATCCATCGCAAGCGGACTCCGACGAAGACGGCTTTGGTGATTCTTGTGATCCGTGCTCTCTTGTTCCGGGTGAATGCTCTCCATGTTGTAGCTCGGCTGGCAACGCGAATAGTGATGCAGTCGTGAACATCGCCGATGTTACTTTTGTAATAGCCTGGCTTTTTACGAACGGACCTGATCCTTCTTGCGCCGATGAAGGCGACGCTAATGGGGATAACAAACTTAATATCGCTGATGTTACGCATTTGATTGCTTGGATATTTACCGGCGGAACTGATCCTAAGTGTGGAAACACGGGGTTGTAGTGAAGTGTCCGGATTTAGAGTTGGGGACTGCAGCGGCAAAATCCGGAAAACTATATTGAAAAGGCGACTTTCATGAGCAAAACGAGATTCAGATTGCTTGCAGTGGTTTTGGCCCCGCTGTTGAGCCTGTCTTCTGGCCAGGCCGCTACGATTAATGTGCCGGGTGATCA
This sequence comes from Candidatus Zixiibacteriota bacterium, assembly GCA_022563625.1. Lineage (GTDB taxonomy): Bacteria > Zixibacteria > MSB-5A5 > GN15 > JACZUZ01 > JADFNA01. The sequence goes on along the minus strand of JADFNA010000140.1, from coordinate 3,074 downwards.
GGCTACAATTCAGCTCGGAATTGACGCCGCTGTTAGCGGTGATACAGTCAATGTTGCTCCCGGCGTCTTCAATGAGAATATATCCTACAAAACAAAATCATTGGTGATTATCGGCGCAGGCGCTGATTCTACAACTCTGTCGCCTTCGGCTCCTAAACAGCCGAGTATAATTATTGCTCAAGTGCCTGATCCCGGCGCCCAGTTCAGCGGATTCAGAGTAACCGGAGGCGGCGCCACATTCACCGTTCACATTATTGACTCTAGGAATATTGTAATAAGTGATAACATTTTTAACAACAATATTCCTATAGGTGGAAATAACATTGAAGTTATTTCGATTACCAATTCCGATGTTCTTGTAACCGGAAATCTATTCTACGGAAACGGAGGGATTGGTTGTATTGGATTGCGTCCCGGCGCAGAGAATTCACAGATCATCAACAATACATTTGATGATAATGAAAGAGGGTTTTTCTCTATTGCTTCCGGCGGAGTGGCAATCAATAACATTGTCACCAATTCACTTGGCGGCGGTGTTGTCGGCGTTCGCCCATCAAATTTCTCACAGCTAGACTATAATGATGTATGGAATAATGGCTCTAATTACGTTAGTGTCTCTGTCGGCGAGAACTCTATTTCGGTTGACCCTCTGTATTTAGATTCCCAGAACAGAAATTATCTACTGCAGTCGGGCTCGCCGGCCATTGACGCCGGTGACCCTGATCCCGCCTTTAATGATCCAGACGGCACCAGAAATGATCTGGGGGCCTTTTCAACAAATGCATGTCTCGGAATGCCGGGACCGGATTCAGACGGTGACGGTTTTCCTGACAGTTGTGACATTTGCCCGAATGATTCTCTTAATGACGCAGATTCGGACGGTATTTGTGCCGACATAGACAACTGCCCTGATGTTTTTAACCCGGGACAAGAGGACATCGACGGTGACTCTTCTCCAGATGCGTGCGATAATTGTCCGAGTGATTTCAATGTGTCTCAGAGTGACAGCGACGGTGACGGTATTGGAGACATCTGTGATTTATGGCCAAACGACCCGGATAATGATGTAGATGGAGATGGCATAAGCGGAGAAATCGACAATTGCCCGCTAACGCCCAACGCAACCCAATCGGATGTAGACGGTGACAATGTTGGAGATTTCTGCGACAATTGTCTGATCACTTCAAACACGGCGCAAACTGATTCCGATTCAGATGACGCAGGTGACGCCTGTGATAATTGTCCTGGTCTTGTTAATCCATCGCAGGCGGACCTTGACAGCGACGGTGTCGGAGATGCGTGCGACAATTGTAAAGTAGATTCTAATCCCAACCAAACAGATGGTGATTCCGATGGAATTGGAGACATATGTGATCTTTGTCCGTTAGATAAAAACAATGACATCGACAACGACGATCTATGCGGCAACATCGACAATTGCCCGTTCGAGTTCAACCCTACACAATCGGATTTGGACGGCGATGGAATCGGTGACCCATGTGATAATTGCCTGTTGATTTTCAATTCTGCTCAATTGGATTCAGATGGTGACACCTGGGCTGATTCGTGCGACAACTGTCCTGAGTTGTTCAACTTGAGTCAGCTGGACTCGGATGGTGACGGTGTCGGAAATGTCTGCGATAATTGCCTGGCCGTACCCAATTCTCTGCAGGCGGATTCCGACGAAGACGGGCTTGGTGATTTCTGTGATCCGTGCTCACTCGTTCCGGGTGAATGTACACCTTGTTGTAACTTGGCTGGCAACGCTAATAATGACGATGTCGTGAACATCGCTGACGTTACTTACGTTATAGCATGGCTTTTCACAAACGGCCCCGACCCTTCTTGCTCTGACGAAGGAGACGCCAATGGCGATAACAAGGTCAATATCGCAGATGTTGCCCATGTGATTGCATGGGTTTTTGCAGGTGGCACGGCGCCTGCGTGTGGAACAACGGGTCTGTAGCGAAATATCAGAACCCGTCGGGAGCTTGCGCTCCCTTAGGGGATTCTGGCCTACGAGAGAAGAGTCAGGAGGGCAGGACTCCGGACCTACCGGCTGTCATCCAGCCAGGGTTCTACACTAGAGGTCACCGTATGATCTGTGTCGATTGGCTCGTCGCGTGAGTTCGCTGGCGTAGCTACGTCCAAGCAGATTACCGTTACGTTGTATCCATTCAGACAGCCGTGTCTGCCCTGCCGGCGCTGAAGAAGTATACAACAATTCTGTCATGAGTCCTTTGATTTCATCCCGTGTGAGAATGACATCTCCGACAAACTTGCCCAGAAGTCGTGCGATCCAATAGCCGAAGCCGGGGCCAACATTAACTACGGGTCGCCTGACACCGACAGCCTGGCTGATTATCTCCACAAGTTCCCGATAAGTAAACGTTTCGGGACCTATGGCATCAATAACGGCGTTTTCACGCGCTGCGCCTTCGTGAACGGCCAAATCGGCCATGTCCCCGACGTATATAGGCTGTAGTCGATACTGTCCATCACCGAATACGCCCATGACAGGCAGTCTTCGGAGCGCCCAGGCTATGTTATTAATCAATATGTCATCAGCGCCGAAAATTATCGCCGGACGAAGGATCGCATAGGACATTCCTGACTGCTCCAGAGCATGTTCCACCCTTGCCTTGCCGCTGAAATATTCCAACTGGCTATTTACAGATGGATTGGTAATACTGACGTGTACGATGCGTTCTACGCCAGCGCTTTTGGCAGCTTCAAACATTATCAGTGTATTTTCCACCGCGTTAGCAATAGAGAAAAGCCTGTGATTGAAACGGACCCAATACGTGTTATAAAGCGTTTTCACACCATGAAGCGATTCCGTCAGTTGAGCCGGATAATCAAAATTGAACGGCACAGCAGCTACTCGATGCATAAAAGGGTTATCGCGGTTGACAGAATTGGTCAGCGCGATTACATCAATACCCTTGTCCAGCAGGCGATGGGTAATGAAACGGCCGGTGTATCCAAAGGCGCCGGTAACTGCATGTAATTCGGTATGTGGCATTTCGTGATACTTCGTGGATAGAAGCAAGAAACCTTTCGCAGTCGCTGAG
>JADFNA010000139.1 GCA_022563625.1 Candidatus Zixiibacteriota bacterium | reverse complement strand
CCTGTGTGATAACTGCCCGGCAAACCCGAATCCCTTACAGTCAGACTCCGATGGCAACGGTATCGGTGATGCATGTGACGCCTGTCCCAACGATCCGGACAATGATATTGATGGCGACGGAATCTGCGGCGATGTAGATAATTGCCCGGTAACCGCCAACCCTCTGCAATCCGATACTGACGGCGATGGCATAGGCGACGCCTGCGATTCATGCCCCAATGATCCAAATAACGATGCCGACGGAGATGGCATTTGCGGCGACATAGACAACTGCCCGGCTGTTTCTAACGCCGCGCAGACAGACACTGACGCTGACGGAATCGGTGATGTCTGCGACGCCTGCCCCAATGATCCGGCCAATGATATTGACGGAGACGGAATCTGCGGCAATATTGACAATTGCCCGAATGTTGTTAATCCCGCGCAGACAGATTCTGACGGAGACGGTCACGGCAATTTGTGCGACAACTGCCCGCAAGCGGCCAATCAACTCCAAATCGACCAGGATGGCGACGGTATCGGCGACGTGTGCGATAACTGTCCGGTTGACGCTCTCAATGACGCGGACAATGACGGCATCTGCGCCGATCTGGACAACTGCCCGAGTGTCAGCAATCCACTACAGGCTGATACCGACGGTGATGGCGCCGGCGACGCCTGCGACTCGTGTCCGAATGATGCGCTCAATGACGCAGATGCTGACGGTATTTGCGCCGATCTTGACAATTGCCCCTTCGATGCCAACGCCGCCCAAACAGACACGGACGGTGACGGCCTCGGTGATGTCTGTGACGCCTGTCCCAATGACCCGCTTGACGACATCGATAGTGACGGTGTGTGCGGTGATGTTGACAATTGCCCGACAAGCGCGAACCCGACGCAGTCTGACGTGGATGCCGATGGTATCGGGGACCCTTGCGACAATTGCCTGAATGTTTTCAACCCCGGCCAGGAGGATTCTGATGGAGACGGTATCGGTGACGCCTGCGGATGCTGTCAGAATCCGGGCGACGCCAATAATGACGGCAATGTCAATATCTCGGATGTGACTTTCCTGATCGCACGAATATTCAATTTCGGAGCGGCCCCGGCCTGTAACGACCAGGCGGACGCCAATGGGGACAACAAAGTAAACATTTCAGACGTTACCTTCCTGATCGCGCGAATCTTCAATTTCGGCGCTCCCCCGGTCTGCGGGACCACCGGAAGCTGATCTTCGATTTTACTCCCGCTCACCGGGCTGCCGCTGACATTTTAACTTTTCAACTACCCTTCGCCACTCTATAATTCTAGTTGAGCGCCAAGAGCGGGAATCCGCTCTCCAGGCGCTATGCAGATGACCAATGAAGCCAGCAAAACCAATCTCATCCGCGGCCCGGAGTTTATCGAAAAATACCTGTCTGGCAAAGTGATTGACATCGGCTGTGGTGTTGACCGCGTGACCAAGACGGCCGAACCTTTCGACCTTGAACATGGCGACGCTTGTAATATTCTGGAATATCGCCAGGCGGAAAGCTATGACGCGGCGCACAGTTCGCATTGTTTGGAGCACATGGCAAATGTTCCCGGCGCGCTCAGGCAATGGTGGGCGTTAATAAAACCGGGCGGATATTTGATTCTTGTGGTACCCGATGAAGATTTATATGAGCAGGGACGTTTTCCGAGTGTGTTTAATACCGATCACAAAGCGACGTTCCGTATCGATAAAAGTGACAGTTGGTCGCCCGTCTCTTATGATTTGCGGACACTGGTGGAGGGCCTGGAGAATGCAGAGATCGTTTCAATTGATCGTCAGGACAGCGGCTATGATTACACAATGCAAAGGACACGGGTGTCGGGTTTTGGACATGTGCTGTTCAAGCTAAACTCCGTTCGCCGCCGAATATCCCGCTCACTCCATCTGGACGGGACGCGCATCAATAAACTATGGGACCGCCTGTTCTTTACCATCGGCGCTCCAATTGACCAGACGCTAGGCGGCGCCGTGGCGCAAATTCAAGTGGTGGCTCACAAACGGAGTGAATGAGTTTGAAATGCCTACAAATGCTACCAAATGCTACCAAATCCCTTGAAACGTTGCGGGTCAATTTGAAGTTGCCCTCCATGAAATCCAGTCTTAGGACGGACAAACGGGCGCAGCGCCTCCGGCAAAAATCCGCGCTATCAAATATGTAATATCAGATATATTCACGCCGCCTGATCCATTCGCATCACCTGACAGTTCCGGTAGAGGCGAAGCTCCACCGGCAAAAATCCGCGCAATCAAATAAGTAATATCAGAAATATTTACATTGCCGTCATTGTTCGGGTCACCACAACGAAAATAGAAAACGGCAGGCTGTTGTGTAAGCTGGGTGACCACCCCCCCGGCGTCAACAGATACCTGGACCACATCATCGCCACGAACGGTCGCTGAGGTCAACGTCACTTCATATGTGCCGTCACCGTTGTCAGTAACCGCCGAGAGCGTTCCGGCCCCGGTGTTAGCCGCCGACACAACCAGTCCCAGAGTAGGGGTCTCGCTGTTTTGATTGAGCGGAGTGATGGTAAGAATCGTGGACGCTGTCCCTGATGCCGGAATGGAATCCACACTTGGAGTGACAGTCGAAAGGTCCGCGTTGGCCTGCTGAGCCAGTTTCCAATCATCGAACATTCCTTGCAATACGTCGATTGGTTCGGTCCCCGAAGGGGTTGTTTGCACATTCAGATAAAGGCGAGGGGATCCATCTCCGGGATAGGTAACCTTTATAAATGCGGAAATCGAGGACCTGCCGGAATTGGTACAGCGCAGGTCTGCGCCCACCCGCTTGGCCCCCTGCAAAGCCGCCATCAGTTTTTCTTCGAGTGGCCCACTGGTAGCAAGATATGCGGTTTTCATATCATCAAGCACGATCGTGTCGTTTAATATGTTACCCGCTATCGAATATGTTGCGGCAAACCTGTTGCCTTTGAAATTGCTTGCGTCAAACCCGGTGAAACCCGCCGAAACTCCGGAGCCTGCCAGTGTTACCGCAAGGTACTGGCGGAACGACGGCGTGCCCTGTACGTCATTGGCCACCATCCAGGCGATAATAGAATCCGGAGTCAGGCCCTCAGCCAGACGCTGCTCCATGTTATCCATGTTTTCCCGTATCCAAAACGCTTGCGCATGCACCGCCCCGACACTTTCGATAATGCGATTGATGATGTTCGATCCGGCGATACATGACGCGCCTGCGCCGCCGACAGCGCCGGTAAGTGTATCAACCGCCACAATGGAAAATGTCGCGTGTGCGTGGGATAAAACAGAGACTGAGATTATCCCTGCCAGCGCCCAGAGTTTGAGAACACCTTTGAGAGAAGCGGTACTGTGTGGAATTGTGAGAACTCGGGTCATGATGACCTCCCGGTCCGGATTAAGAAGCTCAGTCTTCAATTCACTGTGAAGTATTGACCCCGTCGCCGGACCCTATTGAGTGAAGTAATATTAGTTGCTGCATCATTTATGTTTCATCATTTATCAGGTGATCCCTGGTATTCTTTTTCCGCCAGTGAGACAAAATCCTCCAGACCTGCCAGAGCGCTCTGAACAGAGTTTTGCCAGAACTCAGGTTTGGTCAAATCAACTCCCAGATGTTTTGACGCCACGTCTTCTGCGCTCATCCGTCCGGTGTCCGTCAAAAGCGCGCGGTAGCCGTCGGCAAACGGTCCGCCCTGTCCAGTGGCGTGGGTGTATACGCCGGTTGCAAACAGGTATCCAAAAGTATACGGGAAATTATAAAACGGATAATCGGTGGCATAGAAGTGTAACTTGGACGCCCAGAAGAGCGGGTGAAGTCCATCTTCGTCAATCAGGCCGCCATAGGCTTCCCTCTGGGCCTGGACCATCAGTTCGCTCAATTCAGCCGGTGTCAGCGTACCTTCGGCCCGGCGCCGGTAAAAACTCATATCAAACAAATACCTCGCGCGGATGTTGCAGAAAAACGTTAGCGCGGACTGCATTTTCTGATCAAGAAGCATCAGGCGCTCCTGCGAGTCTCCAGATTGTTTCAGCGCCGCGTCAATCACCAGCAATTCGTTAAACGTCGAGGCAGTCTCCGCCAGACACATTGGATATTGTGTCACCAGGTGCGGCAGGTCTTTGATGGCCCAGTTATGATAGGAATGGCCCAGCTCATGCGCCAGTGTGCTCAGGTCACCATAGGTATTGGCAAAAGTCATAAAGATGCGCGTCTCTTTGTTGAGCGGAAACCCGGTGCAAAAACCTCCGCCGGCTTTGCCCGGGCGGTCTTCCCCCTCCACCCAGCGCTTGTCCCGCGCCAGTATCACAAAGTCGCGCATGTCGGCGCTGAATGCCCCGACATTATCAAGCACAAACTGCCAGGCTTCATCCCAACTAAACTGTGACGAAGAAGCCCCGACCGGCGCCGTTTCGTCATACCAGTTGAACGTATCAATACCCAGCAGTTTCTTTTTCGCTTCAATATACGGTTTGAGCTTCTGCGCTCCCTCGCCGCAGGCCTGCCACATGGCGTCAAGTGTCTCTTTTTTCATGCGGTTGATACGCAGCGGTTCATCGAGGGCCGACTTCCAGCCCCGGCGTTTATAAAGCGAGAGCCGGAACCCGCCCTGATAATTCAGAGCCATAGCTGCAAGCGCCTGGCGGCGCTTCCAGGCCTCAGTCAGCTTTTCGAACGCATCTTTTCTTACCTGACGGTCCGCGTGATAAAATTTCCCGGCCAGCTGCCCCAGAGAAATATCCTCCGCTGAACCATTGTCACTCCAGCGTACAGTCATATCGCCGGCCATCTTATCATACAGGCGGTTCCAGCCGTGATAACCGTTGGTTGCCAGTTCCGCCGCGAGTCCTTCCAAAGCAGGGTCCATCTTGATCCTGGCGAGGTCTCGTGTTTCATTGAGCGGGAATTTTATTTCACGCAGGTTCTCACGCTCGAGAAGCTCTTTCCAGTTACCCTCGTCTTGTTCGCGGCAGCGCGCCTCAAACCCGGTCATCAATTCAAAGTACTGTCCAAGATAATCATCAACCTCGGCGGTCACAGAAACGTGGTAGCCCTGCGCGGCGATATCTCGCTCCATCTTGGTAATCACCGAATCTAACCGATACCCCTCGTACTGAGACAGTTCGGTTCGCCCGGCTTCAGCTACCATTTCTAGAGCCTCAGGGTGCCAAAGTAGCGTTATATCCGATATCCATTTCTTTACGCCTACTTTCTTCATTAACCGAACAGCTTCGGACGGACATTCTCTAAAATTCCGGACCTTCGACGTGCCATTTCTATTTAACCGTCATCGGGGATTTCGAAACTCATCCCCTCTCGTTCCTTTGCACTGGCCTCAGGCGTGGGGAGAATAAATCTGCCTCCACAAATGCAGGGAAATCACCCAATGTTTAGGGAGGTGGATTCTGGTTTAACAAATACTCAAACATACAAAGGGAGGTACGTTCAATGGGATTCATAAAAGATAGCGATGTGGGCAATGTGCTGGCAGACCAGCAATTCATGGAACAGGTTGTGGCGGGCCTGGTTGAGAATTCAAGCGCCATGGAGTCCTTATGCGACGATATCGCAGGCAATGTCCAGGATGCCTTGCAAAACGATTCA
>JADFNA010000138.1 GCA_022563625.1 Candidatus Zixiibacteriota bacterium | reverse complement strand
TGAACGTGGACAACTGTGGCCAGGAAATTGGGCAAGGCGCCGATGACACGATCTATACCGTTGATTTCGGACTGGCATGTTTCCGCTTGCCTGTGCCTGATACAGCGTCTTTGATTACTATTCGAACAAAAATTTATCCGCGAAAGCAAGCCTGATGACTGTCCGACACCCGGCGCGAGTCCTTGCGACATACTTGCTGATGATCCGCACGATCGATGTGCCGGCCTGTCAGCCGCAAACGCCTGTTTGGAACTGATCGTCGGCGGCGATGTTGACAATGATGGTATCCCGGATTCAGATGACAATTGTCCGTGTACATTCAATCCGCTGCAGGAAGATTTTGACAATGATGGCCTGGGTGATTCCTGCTTCCTGCGGACATATTTGCGGCCTCTGACGATTTGGCTGCAGAGTTTCCCGATTGAGGCTGACTCGGCGGGCAATCCGATTGATCTACACCTCAATCTACGCGTCACCGATCCAGAATTCTTGCAGATCGGAGCGGATTCATTCAATGTAATCGTCAATGATTTTGGTGATAGCGCCGCGTATTACAATCTTCATGGCAATGACTCTATCGTCATCGAATTCCCGAAAACGGGTGTGTACATCATAGAAATCCTGCCTGAGGCGGGTTTCTCATCAGCGCCCGGCTTACCGGTTGTACTGGCAACCGATTATGTCGTATCGGTGCGTACAGATGGGACAGTCGAATTCATCTCCAAGCCGGCTACCGCTCCGACATCGGGGATCATCGACACGCTGGGTTACGAAAGTGTCCCGTTTGCAATTGGGGACGCCAACGGTGACCGCAATATCGACATCGCTGATATCACTTACCTCATCGCTATCATTTTTGCCGGCGGCCCAGGTCCGCTGCCGTTTGCCGCAGGGGACACCAATTGTGATGGATTCCTCAACATCATGGACATCACCTTCCTGATACGCCATGTCTTTGCGCTGGGTCCTGCGCCCACCTGCGAGTAACTTCCCCTCTCTTTTCTGGCCTTGAAAGTCAGGCTCGAACTGTCAGGCAGCGGACTAAGCTGTTGACTATCAATCGGATAGTCCAGTCAAAAAAAGAAGTGATGATGTTCAAGCTCCCTTAGAGATCTGTCGATAGTGTTTCAAGAAGGATGAAGATCTCAAAGGAGGAAGATTTCGTATGAAACATGTCAACGCTTTACTGGTAACCGTTGCGCTCAGTTCATTACTTTTGGGCTGTGGCAGCGATTCGACAAACCCTATTCCGGTCGTTCAGACAGGTTCAAACTCACTGTTGATTGATGCCGATGTGAGCGGGTCAGATGCGGCCGCCGGGGTATTCGTGTCAAGCTTTTTGGTCAGTGTTCAGGATTCGCTCGGCGTGAATGTAACCGACGCTATCGTGACAATAACTAATGGCGGCATTGGAGTTCTGACACTGGTCCACGACAACTTGGATCCGGGCAACTACAAACTAACGCGCAACGGATACACGTCAGGAACATATGTTTTGAATATCGCGCGCGGCACGGATTTTGTGGCCGGTGTGGCTGTTGTCGCCCCGGATCTGCATACGATTACGTCTCCCACAGTCAATGATATACTGTTTACCGCCGCCGCCTTCACTGTCCTCTGGACGCGCATAACCGCTGCGGAAGTTGTTACCATTGAGACAAGAGATTTTGGCCCGGTACTGAGTTCGTCTGTCGGTGACAGCGACGACGGATCATTTGTCATTTCGTCGGGCGGGACCGTGCGAGACGACCAGCGCATTCGAGTCTCGAGAAAAAATTCCACAACCATCAGTGTTGGCCTCACCGGATCTTCATTCGACGCTGAGATCAGAAATTCAGTGGAGCCGATTGTAGTGCAGTAATCCCTCCATACCCCCTCTGTAGTTTATGCACATCCAAGCGCCGGCCCCGTCCAGGGGCAGGCGCTTTACTTTTATGTGAAATTTATTTTGACGCAAATCCCGTTCGCGTCTCACTCGGGCGAACATTGCGTTCTGGACGACATGGGGACAGAATGTGTATACTGTCGAGGGGTGTATCATGGACCATAAGCCGCATTGGAGTTCTCTTTGGAAGATGGCGGCCATATGCGCCAGTTTCAGTTTCGCAGGGAGCTGTGGTGGGCCGCCGACTCCGCTGCCACTTCGCGGTTCGCTGGACGAAACGGGATTGGTTGTCGTCGATTGCCGTGTTCGAATTGTTGGCAACCCGAATAGCGGTTTCAGTTTGTCGGATATTTTGGCGGCAATATTTCTGCCGGAGAAGAAAGTTGAAGCCGATGTTAATTCGGCTTATCTGGGGATTTTGGATGATAGCGCCAGTGTCTACGAACCAGACCCGTATTCGGAATATTTGCTCTTTTCTGGAGTTCCGGCCGGTGTGTATTATCTGGAGGCGGTTTTTGCCAGTTATAGTTATGTTGTGGAAAGTGACGAAGAGATTACCGGCTATGCCTCTGAGCTTGAAGTATTGTTTGATCCGGACTCAATGCTGGTGAGTGTAGCGCCGGGGGGGCTTGTGTATGTGGGGAGGTTGACGGTTGATATCGAGCGGCCGTCTGAACCAAGGGATTATGAGTCATACAGTTTGACAGACTCGGCGGTTACGTTTACGCATGATTGGCATAAAAAACATGAGAAGCGGGCCTGGAAGAGAATTTTGAAAGATGCGTGGGCGGAGAGTCCGTGGGCCGTGGTAATTAGGGCCCGGCTGGAGGAGTTGGAGTAGCATGGAATTCTGAACGCGTGCCCGGGTCACTGCAGCTCAGGTGAAATGGGTTCGTTTGGGTGATGTTTATTTTGGGGAGGGTGGGTTGTCTCTCTGGTTGGCGGATGTTCATTTAGCAGACATTCTGGTAGTGAGCGCTTTTGTGAGTTCTCGTTTCATTTATAATTGACGCGGCTAATTTGTGGTGTGTTCTTGTAGGGAATTTGTCAGCGCAGGATGTCGAATCCGCAAGGGTTTCGACCTACGAAACTAATCCCACCGCAAGCGGTGGGGCGTCGGCGCAAATACACGGCCCTGACAACCGTGTCCGCTTCTATTGACAGACTGAGGATTGGCGCGTAAGCACGAAATTATAGCACTCTCCTGATCCTGACGGGCACGCAGATGGGGAGACATATTTCTCGCACATTTGCCCCTTTAAGGTGTCTTCTGAATATGTGCCCGATACGCTCATCTCAAGATACTCCGGCCCCGAGCAAGGATCCTCTGGAATTATTGGTCTTGAAGGATCGTCCACGAAGACCGAAGTCGTGAATGAAAAATTTGGACGAGCAAAATGTCCAGAAATAATAGTCGCATTTCGGAGTCCGAGATCAAACCACTGTAGTTTCTGTGCTCCGGTGAGAGACCCGTCTGCTGAGGTCGACAAGTCCAAGATAAGTTCTCCAACTAGATCCCCACCATCGGCTTGTGACTCAAGCAGATCACCAACCCATATTCCATCTAAATCATCACACGCATCAGCGTCTCGACCTGAGGCAATAATGCTTTCAGTTACGGAGAACGGAAAAGATCTGTCGAAGAACTTTTTGCCAAGTAGAGATGCGTTAATATTTGCAACACCATTGACGCCTGCATACAGTTCCCACTTCCAACAGAATTGTGATTCGCTCAGCAGAGCGTCGGCTTCTAGTCTGGCAAATGGACCCGCTGCAACACTCAATCCCAGAGTGGAATACAGTAGCAACGCTATCTCAGGTCTCAAAAATAGTTCTGCTGAAGCATCTGCCGAAGCGTCCCACTCTACCGGAAGAGGTACAATAGGACCAGCATTTGGGTTCCAGACACCGGCCCATTCATTCCCATCGTAGGTGACTCCAATTAGGATGTTTGTTGTCTGGGTAACTCCGGAACTAACGGTTTGTGACCCTTCAATGGAGGTAGAGAACCCAGCATTGATTCTTGCAATAGTCTCTAACCATACGGGTACATGCCCAACTAGGAACTTAAACTTCTTTCTGACTTCAGCTAAAGTTCTCTCGCCTGAAAACGACAGAATACATCCCGTGGAGCTCAGAGCGACAGTTGCGTTGGCGGTGAAAGTCCCATTCGCGATTCCTCTAAAGTCGGCCAATCCCAAAAGAAGCGGCTTGAAATTTATTTCATAGTCAAAGGTCGGATTAAAAGTGATTGAGCCGGAAGTGATGGTCGCGGTGAGCGAGGCCGGGCCAACTGGGCCGCTGTATAGTTCAACACCAGACAAGTCCCAGAAACCATTGCTGAATGTAACACCCGGAGCCAAAAACACTTCAGTTGTTTGTTCGATTACTCTGGAAGTCCGCCTTCTTAGGTTAGATTCATCAAATACCATTATGATGTCAGACAGGCCCCCGTTAAGAATAATTTCATCGACAGCTGCATTTTTTGTCTCAACGACTAGCCGGCCACCGTCAACGTATGCAGTGGTGACTTTTCTTAAATATCCTGAACCGCCTAAAGTGTCCTCTCCAACAATTATGTCGCCTATTGATAGCGCCGGGGGTGCGCCTGATAAATTGAATGAGTATTGGGTACCGTTTATGGCACTGAGGCTGAGTCCCGGAAGTAAGTCCATAACAACAGCATTTTCGGCAATGATTACAGACGTGTCCGCTGTTACAGCAGGACCGATATCAAATCCTACGGGAGGAAAGAACAGGGTGTCATTTGAAGAGGTAATAAACCTGTAGTAAAATGCATTTTGACCTATAGGAGCTGTTGATTGGTATTCATATGTCGCGCCAGTGAGAAAAGCTCCGGTTGTCATGCTCATCGGTTGAGCGACATCGTTCACAAACACTTCTGCCATCGAAGGGGGATTGCCTAGTGTATCAGTGAAGATAACTTGATATGTGAATGGGTCAGTTTGTACACCATTCCCCGGAGTTACGATACCGGAGTGAAGCGCCAGAGTTGTACTTCCGCAGATTGGGGGCGGTCCTCCGGTGAAAAGATACGCGACGACGTGGGATACATCGGCGATATTGATCTTGTTGTCTGCGTTCACGTCGGCTTCGTCGAAGCAGAATGATGGGTCTCCGCCGGTGAACAAATATGCTATAGTAAATACGACATCCCCGATGTTCACTCTGCTGTCATGATTCGCATCGCCAGCAAGTTCACAGCAACCGTTTCCCGAAGGTGAGGTCAAGCTGATTCTCTTAGCCTGCGAAGCGCCGGGCAAAAGAATTAACGTTAAGATTACTATTGTTATTTTCATTAGCACCTTTCGGAGGGAGGCTCAAACTGCGGAAATATGCGTTGATGTAGGATCGAAAGCAAGTCGAATCTGCCGTTTTCTTCAAAAAACATGTTTTTCCGTTGCACCCCAACATACACAAGTCTAAGTTGAGTTCTGGATGACAGTAATTTGAACATCTTTTGGTTCTTATTGAGTTCGTGTCGGTTAGATCGAGCTTTGTCTCACTAGATTTCCCCACTTGCCTAAGCGCGGCGCTTTGCGTATCCTCGGGGATGGTGACATGTGTGGCCGCGGGATTGCGGCGTTCGCCGGTAACTGACAGTCTAACACAGGGTTAACAGCTTGAAATCGAAGATACGCATTGCCAACGCCGGGGGATACTGGGGGGACGACCTGTCGGCTATGCATCGCCAGTTGAGCG
>JADFNA010000137.1 GCA_022563625.1 Candidatus Zixiibacteriota bacterium | reverse complement strand
GACAATTCATAACGTCAGTATTCTCAATTTCGCGTTTGTCCCGAACAAGACGACCGTAAGCCCAGGGGACACGGTGCGTTGGACAATGACAGTCGGATTGATACACACAACATCCTCGGTAATCGGTTCGCCGAAGAGTTGGAACTCAGGGTTCATGTCGGTTGGCTCAACCTTTGAACAGGTCTTCACAGCAGGTGACGGGCCTGGCCCGTTTCCGTATCGCTGTAATGTCCATCCCCTCACTATGAAAGACACAATTTTCGTCACCTCTCTAGATACTGATGGCGATGGGTTATCTGACGCTGATGAGATTAATATCCACGGAACAAATCCAAACGACCCCGACACGGACGCCGATGGTCTGAATGATGGCGACGAGGTCAATACACACGGCACTGATCCTTTGGATCCGGATACTGATGGTGATGGTTTAACCGATGGCGATGAAGTCAATATACACGGCACCAATCCTTTGAACCCGGACACCGATGGTGACGGTTTAATCGACGGCGTAGACGCCTGTCCATTGATACCGAACCCGTGTCCCGGATGTTGTGACACACCCGGCGACGCCAACAGCGACGGAAAAGTTAACATCGCCGATGTTTCGTTTGTCATCTCCTGGCTGTTTGCCGGAGGCGCCTCACCGAGTTGTTGTTCAGAGGGTAGCGCAAACGGTGATGATAAACTTAACATCGCCGATGTTACCTACGTCATCGCCTGGCTATTCTCGGGTGGCCCTGACCCAATTTGCGGTCCGGCGGGTATGGGGTGCTGACTGACACGAGCTTATTGGCCCCGGGAACCTTCTCCTCCTGCGCGCCTGGAATCACTGAGTCGGGTGTACCGGGGTCGGGCTAGGAAGGCATGCTTTCGCTTGACTGTGTCGATAGCCAGGCTAACTTAACAAGTGGTACGATTCGTGGAGGGTGGTCAGTTCTTGGAAAAACGAATCAAAAAAAGAGTTGCAATGAAAACGCAGATGTTAAAATGGACTTTAGTGGTTGTTCTGTTGGGGTCTTTTCTCTCTAAAGATGCTAATGCGCAGATTGAACAGAATGTATCACCACGTTCTGGACCAATGGTGTCGCATCCAGAACACCCAACTACCCCTCGCCCGTCGCCCGGTATGGTATATATTCCAAGGGAGTACAAAATTGACCGAGCCTTGCGGGTCTCAGATGCAATGGATGAACTTTTCGAGAATCGTTTAGTTTTGTCAATTTTTACCGGTCCGGGTTTTCCGATAAGCGATTTTTCCAGTTCCTCTGGAGGAAATAACAAATCCGGTGGCATCGATGTCGTTTTAGAATTTGAATGGTACTTTGCAAAACAGGTGTCGATAGGATTGGCCCTCTGGGGTGGCGTCTACGGCGATAAAGATTTTGATAAAGATTTTGGTGACATCCCTCAAACCAACGTTCACACAGCTGGCGGCTTCATTAAGTATACTCTGGCAACCGGCGGGGACTGGTTCCCCTATGGAAAATTCGGACTTGGCTGGACCGTACTCAAGTTTGAAGAGCCTACTTTTACTGTGACAACCGATGGAGGAATGGCGTTGATGCTTGGAACCGGCGTCCTCTGGAGAGTCTCTAATCTTATAAGTATAAATGGTCAACTGGCCTACAATCATTCGTTTGTCGAGGATGCTCAAGTCAAGGGCTTTTCAAGCCCTGTGGTTGGTTTCGATGTTCAGTATATTGCCGTTGATGCTGGGATAAGTTTCTTTTTATGACCGGCCACCCAAAATCCAGTTCAGTTTGAGAGGTAGTATCTTGGCTGGCATAAACAGTTCTTATCACCCGCCCAACGCCACGGTACTCCCGGGGCGGCAGGACAGGTTCTTCTATCAGCCCGATTTCGAGATTACTTTCCAGCGCCGTACGAAAGCGCCGTCGATTCCCTCCTAAAATCAGACGGACGGCACGCCTGACAGAGCCGTTGCCAGATTGAACATGGATCCTCTCTCAGAAAGCGCACGGGGGCGAGTCAAATTCTATTCACACTGGACGATTTTTGGGGTCAGGTCAGTCGCCGATTAGCGCTTGCGATATGCTTGTGGATCGCTATATTCTAGACAGGTAAGGCAATGAGGGGAGGGCCGTATGAATAAGAAAGTTTTTATCGGTTTACTGTCGCCACTACTGTGCCTTTCGTTTGGGCATGCATTTCCGCCACTATTTGAGGCCAGAATTGACTATCGGTTCGGAGATAATCTTACATCAGTTGTTTCAGGTGACTTAGATGGCGACGGGGACATTGACCTGGTGGTCGGGGATGCGTCCGCCGCCGCGGTTACTATTTTGCTAAACAATGGTGATGGAACATTCCAACTTGGCGCAGAATACGTTGTTGGAAACTTTTTGTCGGATGTATTTGTGGCTGACTTCAACGGAGACGGCAATGAAGATATTGCAGTAGCGCGAGGCAGCGCGATTCAGGAAGCGCTTACACCTGCCGACACGATTTCCATATTGTTCAACGATGGTAATGGTGTGTTTCTGCCAGCGGCAAATTACCTAGTCGGCGATGGTGTCACATTCTTAGGAGATGGTCCAACAGTTCTCAGCCTCTATGCGGCCGACCTTAATGGAGACGGCTTTGACGACCTGGCGGTAAGCAATGAGTTTACCAACAAAGTCTCTGTCATGTTGAATACTGGCGATGGAAGCTTTCAAGCCTCGGTGAGTTACATCGTAGGAGAGGGTTCATCATCTGTTTTTGCGGCAGATTTAGATATGGACGGGGACAATGACCTGGCGGTGACGAATACTTATTCCGACAATGTTTCTGTTTTGCTGAATAACGGTGATGGGACGTTTCAGGCGGCGGTGAACTACGATGTTGGAAACGGTCCGACGTCGGTCTTCGTGGCGGATATTGACGGTGATGGAGATAATGACCTGGCCGTGGCCAACATATACTCTTCCACCGTGTCGATCCTGTTAAACGACGGAAATGGGTCCCTGACGCCGGCCGCTGAATACAGCGTGGGGAATGGGCCTTCGTCAGTCTTTGCCTCCGATCTCGACCGTGATGGTGATCTAGACCTTGCCTTTGGCAACGCGTTTTCCGGTGATATTTCCGTCCTCCTGAACAATGGGGACGGAACATTCACATTACAGGTGACCTATAACGCCGGTGATAGCCCACATTCAATTCACATTGCGGATTTTGACAATGATGGAGACAATGATGTGGCTGCGGCCAACAGGAATGCGACCGGTGTCTCTGTATTGCTGAACAATGGCGATGTGACCTTTCCCGCTGCCGTGAATTATGACGTCGGCAATCATCCTATCTCAGTTTTTGTAGCTGATTTCGATGGCGACGGCGCCAAAGACATTGTTCTGGCCAACTATTTGACCGGTGATATCTCGACTCTGCTGAATGATGGTGACGGGACTTTTGGGCTAGCGGTGAATTATGCGGCAGGCGCCTTTCCCTCATCTGTTCTCGCCGCTGACCTTGATTCCGATAGTGATATTGACCTTGTAGTGGCAAACAGATTTAGTAATGACGTTTCTGTCCTGAGAAACAATGGTGATGGAACATTTCAACCCGCATTAAACTTTCCGGCTGGAGTAGGTCCCCTGTCAGTGGCAGCGTCTGATCTTGATGGTGATGGAGACGTTGACCTGGCCGTGGCCAATGGCGTGGGCTTAAATGTATCGATTTTACTTAACGATGGAAACGCCTCATTTCAACCACCAGTAAACTACAATGCGGGTGGCAATGCATCATATATTTTCGCGGCTGATCTTGATGGTGATGGAGATATGGATTTAGCTGTCGCAAATGGATTTTCGGACAACGTATCTATTCTGCTGAACAATGGACTGGCGATATTTCAGCCCCCGGTCACTTACGCGGTGGGCGACTACGCTTCTTCTGTGTATGCTGCCGATTTCGATGGTGACGGCTCTGATGACTTGGCGATAGCAAATACAACATCCAACGACATTTCCATTCTACGAAACAGAGGAAATGGAACATTTGATCCGGCCATTAACTACGAAGTTGGGTCGTTCCCGCGTTCGGTTTTCGCGGCGGATCTGGATGGGGACGGAGATAAAGATCTGGCGATAGCAAACACGTCTTCACACAATGTGTCTATTCTCCGGAACAACGGAGATGGGACTTTTCAGCAGGCGGTGGACTATGGAGTGGGTAACGGTTCACGGTCAGTATTTTCTGCGGATTTGGATAATGATGGAGACAATGATCTGGTTGTGGCGAACTCAGGCTCGGATAATGTTTCAATCTTGTTAAATCTCAGTGAAGGGAACGCAACCTGTTGTGATACACCCGGTGACGCGGACAACAATGGCAACATCAATATCGCAGACGTGACATACTTGATCGCGCGCATTTTTGCGGGAGGTTCGGCGCCTCCGTGTTGTGAGGAAGGGGACGCTAACGGTGACGGAAGTGTCAACATTGCTGATGCGACCTTCTTGATCGCGCGCATTTTCGCGGGTGGTTCGCCGCCAATTTGTGGACCGACCGGTATGGGCTGCTGATGACGAAAACCGCTTCAGCGTAATAGTGCAAGACGGCGGGAGGGATGATAAACAATCCTTTTCACCTACCTTCTTCACCGATTTTTTGATCTCGAAGAGCAAACATCGCCCAACCCCTGCACTCATTCCACAATCCCCCCCCGCGTGCAACGGGACTCCCCGGACGGTCGGACTGCCTCCGCTATTGGGACTTGAGCCTCCTCCTATCACCCGCCCGGAGTCCCTGGCTCGGGTGTACCGGGGTCGGGCTGGATAAGCATGCTTTCGCTTGACAATATCGATGGTGGGCGTAAGTTAACGTGTCGTACAAGTAATGAGGGCTGGTCAGACGCTGGGAGCTACTCAGCGATAGTAACAAGAAACAAAAGGAAAAGACAATGAAAATGAAAGCGGCGGTCATACACGAATTCGGCGATTTTGACGTGCTCAAACTCGAAGACATCGAACGGCCAAGTCCAAAACCTGGCCATATATTAGTCAAAGTTCTCGCGGCTGGGGTCGAGCGTTTGGATCATTATATCCGTGAAGGATCAATCGTTCCTGAGTTGCCCTTTCCTCACATTTTGGGCGCAGATGCCGCTGGCGAGATAGCTGAACTTGGTGAAGCTGTCACCGGTTTTCAAATCGGTGAGCGAGTAATTGTAGTTCCGGGATATGCGCAAAAAGAAGAGGAGACGTCAATTCGTCCTACAGTTACCGCTCCAAGCTTTGCCTTGCCGGGTTTGCACATTTCAGGAACATATACTCAGTTCATGGTAGCGCCCGCATACGCCCTTATCAAGGATGAAACTGGGCTAAAACCTGAAGAGGTGGCAACACTCCCGGTGCCTTTAGGGACCGCTGTTCATGCTCTTAAGGTGATTGGCGAAGTGAAAGCTGGCGACAGAGTTTTGATTCATTCAGGGGCTTCTGGTTCTGGAAGCATGCAAATCCAGGTCGCCAAAGCATTGGGCGCAGATGTCGCTACGACTGTACGCAGCGATGCCAAGGGCGAGTTTGCCAAAACGCTCGGAGCTGACCTTGTCATCAACACACGCAATGAGGACTTCGTTGAGCGCGTCAAGGAATGGACTGGGGGGCGGGGTGTTGATGT
>JADFNA010000136.1 GCA_022563625.1 Candidatus Zixiibacteriota bacterium | reverse complement strand
AAGCGCTAACCTACCGGGGCCGATTGGTAGACGCCGCCGGGGCGCCTGTGGCTGACGGAAACCAGTTCATCCAGTTCACCCTCTGGGACTCGCCGACGGCCGGGACGGAACTCTGGAACAGCGGCATCCGGATTATCGCGATCACCGATGGTCTTTTCAGCTACAACCTGGGGTCAAATGTCTCGCTGCCTGCAAGTTTATTCTTGAGTAACGCGTCTCTATATCTTGGAATTACTGTCGGAACTGACGCTGAGATCTCCCCGCGCACAGCGCTCACTTCAAGCGCATTCGCCTATCAGTCACTGCATGCTGATTCTGCGCAGTTTGCCCTTGATGCCGCTCTTTTGGATGGAAAAGACGCAGCTCAATTTGCGCCCGGGGACCACGCGCACATTGCAAGCGGTGGAAGTGTTTTTACTCATTGGGGTAGCCGTTCGGCTCCGTCTGGCTCGACTCTGCTTTACTCCGGATTCGGTTATGCGTCATTTTATAGCCATGGTGGGAACCAGACGCCAATTATTCTAAATACCGGGGACCCGGGACCAACTAACAATTACCAGGGTGGCTTGCTTTACCCTCTTAGTATTGCAGAGGTGATATCTACACCTCCGGGCATCGCGGCAAATGTGTTTCTCCAGGGGTCAGTGTGCTTCTCCGAAAAACCGACTTTCGTACTGTGGGGCGGCAATACACCGCCCCCAGGCTGGACGGTCCTTTACCAGGGTTATGCCATGGGGCCGCATTACACACACGCAGGGTCATACGGACCTCTCTGCATTGACACTGTTGATTTCGATGCTAGCGCTACATCCATCCCATCGTCGGCTTTCCTCTACAGTATAAGAGTTCAATTGGGCGCCTCAGGTGACGAATCATTGCAGGGCTAATATGTGAGATGCGTTGTGTGTCAGAAGGAATGAGTTAATGTCGAAGATAACCGCAATTTTCTAATTCGAATTGTACTAAAGATTGGGAGCGCCTCACACTGATGAGAACAACAATGAACAAATTCAATTTAGCGCATATTAGCGCCACAGCGCTTTTGACTGCAATTGTGACTGCATGCGGCGACAATTCGCTTGCCCCGGTTGACAAAACCGTGTCGACCTATGAAAGTATCATAGATTATTCCTCAAATCAGGAGTTTAGCGATATTGCCGAGGCGAATGACGGCAATCTAATTGCCGGCGGCCATATCGGAGCTTCTCCCAATGTTAATGTTTACCTGGTTAAATTCGACGAAAACGGCGATACTGTCTGGACGCTCACCATCGGCTCGGACACTTTGCAGGAGAGAGTTCTCAAGATCATTCCGAGTTCCGCTGGAGGATATACGATTCTCACTGCAGAACGATTGTTGGGGGCACATGCGAATTCGCCCTTTATTATTCAAAAAATATCGGAGTCCGGTGAAGTTCTGGGGCAGCCGCAAATTCATAACGATTTCTTTGGAACGTCAGTTGAACATGTGATTCAAACCGCTGACAATGGATACCTTATCAGCGGTTTCGACCGGGCGGAATTTAACCCTGCCTTTGCATTTGTCATGAAAGTTGGCGCTGATGGTGTAAGAATATGGAAAAAAACGTTTCAACCCGGTTCGATGAACAAAACAAAAATCTTATCTGACGGCAGCCTTTTCATGGCAGGACGCCACACTATTAGATTTATCGGCCCAACCGAACATAAAGTTTATATTACAAAAACAAGCGCTACGGGTGACTCGCTATTTGCCGCTGACATCAGTGTCATGAAAAATAGCTTCGTTTTTGATATGATTACCGGCGCCGATAATAAATGCAAAATCCTGGGTGTGACAGACGACAATTCCTCAAATTATCTTTTCTTCATGGATGTTGATACCGATGGCGCAGCGCTCTCGGCCCGAATATTGTACTCTGTTAATTTCGCAGTTTCTCACGGCAAGATTACCGGTGATGGCGGCGCTATAATCTGCGGACTAACGAGCGCTCCTGTCGGCGCCGGATTTCTGGCAAAGATAAGTCCCGCCGGAGAGGTATCTTGGATCAACAACTATCAATACCCTCAAAGTGTAGTCGTGTTCACGAGGCTGATGATTGTCTCTGGCGGCGGATATGCGGTCACCGGATATTACCGGAACACTACTACCTTCAATTCCACAGCCCTGGTGATAAAAACCGACGCTAACGGAATTGTTAAATGACCGGCCTTCATTAGTTGTACCACCTGGTAAGTTACCCCCGCCTTGGGGAGAGGGTTCGCATAGTCAGGCGCTTTTCCCTCGTTGCGGTCTAAAAAAAATGGCCGGCGAAACACTTTAATCCGCTGACTCACATACGATACAACTGAGGGTGGATGGGATTGAACCATCGGCCACCTGCTTAAAAGGCAGATGCTCTACCACTGAGCTACACCCCCGAAAACGATCAATCGGCCCCGGCTCGAACTCGCGGGGCCGGAACTATTTAACCGTTCAGACACGGCCAAGTCAAGCGCGGTTTTAGGCGCCCGTCCCTCTCCCTGCGGCCTATATTCCCCCAATGTTGCCGGACGATTATATCATTCTTTCTCTGGTCTGGTTCTCCGGACTGTTCTTTGTCTGGCTGTCCGGGTCCATAATGTCAAACCCCCGGCGCTATGTGAAATTCCGCCTCCATCAATTTACACCGGTTTCAGAACGGCTCAAACCGCCGGGATGGATTCGCGCCGTAATTATTCTGTATGTCTTTTCCGATCTGCTGGTCATCTATTTGCTCGCTCGCGGCTATGGTACCGAACCCTCGCTATGGGGAGCGTTGGTGGCGCATATTGCGCTTTGGCCGGATCTGGTCCGCCGGCGGCTGATGTCAGCTTCCCGCCTGGCGCAGACTCGCCGCAAACTACAGGCGGCCAGCGAGCGCAGCCTGCTTATGACAGCTCTCGGATCGCTGTCAGTTGGGATATTGATTCTGGTTTTTTATTATAATTTATGAAAATTGATGCAAAATCCGTAGGGCAGAACCCCTGCGGTTCTGCCATTTGTCCAATGTACGCTGAAACGGTTTCTAGAATGCGTAATCACTTCCCCTTCTTAATCGAAACCAAAGCCACATCAAAAATCAGATCGGTTTCTGGCGGAATCTTGGCTCCCGGATGTCCTCGCTCGCCATAGCCTAGCGCCCATGGGATAAACAATGTCCGCTCCTCGCCGACAGCCATGCCTGTGATTCCCTCGTCGCAGCCTTTGATGACCTTGCCGCGTCCTAGTGCGAAACTAAGCGGGCCGGTTTCCTTGTAAGCGTTGTAGAACTCTTCACCGCTCTCGGCGATACGCCCAACAAAATGCACGGAGATGTCCTGGCCATTTTTGGCAATCGGCCCCTCACCGGCCTTGGTAATCACGTACGACAGGCCGGATTTTGTTGTTAAGGTATCTCCCACAGTTACAGCCTCCAGACTGTCGGCGCTCCTGTTGGCGCTGTCTTCAATGTCGATTGTATCAGGCGCCAATGTGCTGTCAATGATGTCAGCGCTGTCAGCGCTGTCGGATTGGGCGGAGAGCCGGTCGCCGACCAGCGTATAGACCAGCGCCACTGCCGCCAGAGCGGTCAGGAAATAGAGTATTTGTTTCTTCATCTGCAAGCACACTTTCTCGTCTAAGTTTTCAGCCTGAACAAGTATACCGGGGTCCCCGGTCGTCTGGCAAACATCTTTTTTGAAGCGTTTCTGACGGCCAGACCTTCGGGCAACGCTCAGATTATACCAGAATCGTCTCCGATCGGGCCGCGCCAGTCGAAATCAGTTTAATTTCGGCCCCCATTTGATCGGCCAGAAAGCGCACATAGCTCTGCGCTTCTTCGGGCAGTTGGTCGAATTGTGTCACCGCTCCGGTGTCTGTGCGCCAGCCGGGAAACTCACGATAGATCGGGCGCACCCTCTCAAACGAAGAAATCAGCGGCGGAAACTCAGTCACTTCCACACCATCAATTTCATATGCCATACACGCCTTAATTGTCTCAAAATCATCCAGCACATCCAGTTTAGTAATGGCGATTTTGTCCACCCCGTTGATACGGCAGGCATGGCGCAGCGCCACCAGATCCAGCCAGCCGGTGCGCCGAGGGCGGCCTGTTGTGGCGCCATATTCCGCGCCTTTTTCGCGCAGAAGTTCGGCTGTTTCGCCCGTCAGTTCAGTCGGAAATGGACCTGCGCCCACCCTGGTACAGTAGGCCTTAACCACACCGACAACCTCATCAACCATCCGCGGCCCGACCCCAAGTCCCGTGAATATCCCGCCGACTGTTGTATTTGAAGATGTCGCATACGGATAAGTCCCCAGGTCCACATCCAGCATCGCACCCTGAGCGCCCTCGAAAAGTATTCGCTTACCTTCACGCTGGAGACGGTCGAGTTCAAATGACACATCAACCATCATCGGCAACAGAAGCGGACAAAGCGCCTGCAAATCCGTTTTGATTTTATCAAAATCACAGCGTGGATCGTCCGGTAGTGACGCCATCAAATCTGTGCGCTGGCTCTTGATACCCGCCAGCTTTTGCTTGAGCGTTCGATCATCAAAAATATCCGCCAGCCGAATGCCCTGCCGGGCGACTTTGTCCCGATAGGCCGGGCCAATTCCGCGCAATGTCGTACCCAGCGACGATTCCCCCCGGCGGGTTTCATAAATTTCGTCGAGAAGCTTGTGATACGGCAACACCAGATTACAGGCGGCGGATATAAATAACCTTCCCCGGTAGCCGATTCCTTCAGATTCAAGGACTTTGAGTTCTTCAACCAGTCCAAACGGATCAAGTGCCACACCGTTTCCAATGAAACAAATCTTGTCCTGATGTATGATGCCGGATGGGATCAAATGCAGAATGTACTTTTTCTCACCGACAATAACCGTATGTCCGGCATTGGCCCCGCCCTGGCAGCGCGCGATCACATCGGCCTCAAGCGCCAACAGATCGACAACTTTCCCTTTTCCCTCATCACCCCACTGCAGGCCGACAATAGCAATATTCTGCGGCATAACTTTTTAACTGTCCTTTTCCAGTAATAACATGTGACACCGGTGTCAGCGCGCTAACCTGCGGCGTAAGTCGGGCGAATCATTTCAGAATCATTTCAGAATCATTTCACAATAACTTCAATTCTTTGCTCCGCACATAACAACACCCCGCGCTATTGAGCCAACGAAACGCTCAACCGCGCATATGGCCGTACGGAATTAAGCCGTATAAGAGTATATGAAAATAGCAGTCGCGAGGGAAGGCGCTTTTGAGGAAATTCACTCTGAAATGGAGCAGTTCGGCCAGGCTGTTTGACTGACAGTATAATTACTTATAGCACAACGGCTTGCCTGCGAAATGCTCCTTTTTTTGCCATGCCTATACAATATTATTCCCCTGCGGCTCCCATTTGCTCCAGCTGTTCCTTCAGAGCTATATTGATATTCGATGATTGGTCGAACGATTGGACACTATCGGATCCTCGAAAAACTCGGCGCAGGCGGGATGGGTGAGGTGTATCTGGCGGAAGACACCAAGCTCAAGCGCAACGTGGCGCTGAAATTCCTGCCAGAACGGCTCAGCGCCAACCCGGATTTCAAAGCCCGCTTTCACCACGAAGCGCAATCCGCCGCTTCTCTGGACCATCCGAACATTGTTCCA
>JADFNA010000135.1 GCA_022563625.1 Candidatus Zixiibacteriota bacterium | reverse complement strand
CATTCATCAAGTCGATGCGGGGCTCCGACCCCGATGCGGCCATCTACTGGCTGGCGCGGATGATCGACGGCGGCGAGGCGCCACTGTATATTTTGCGGCGCCTGATTCGTTTTGCCAGCGAGGATATCGGGCTGGCCGATCCCAATGCGTTGCTACTGGCGCTGGCCGCGCGTGACAGCTATCATATGCTCGGAACGCCCGAGGGTGAACTGGCTATCGCGCAGCTTGTCATTTATTTGGCCTGCGCGCCAAAATCAAACAGCGCCTACCTGGCCTGGCAAAAAGCGCAAAAAATGGCCGCGGATTCCGGCTCATTGCCGACACCGCTGGACATCAGAAACGCCCCGACAAAGCTGATGAAAAATCTGGGCTACGGCAGGGAGTATCAGTACGCGCATGACCATCCCGACGCGCTGACTGATCAGGAGTACTTCCCAAAAGAACTGGCCGGGACAGAACTCTATTTTCCGTCCGAAGTGGGCCGCGAAAAGAAACTTGCCGATTATTTGAAGTGGTACCGTGACGCCCGAGAGAAACTCCGGGCCGAGACTGGTAAATGAACTTTCAGGCCGCCGGGCCGTTTAAGACTGTGATGAAACACCTCTCTGCGAAAACATTCTATTGGGCCCTGATAATTGCTTTGCTCGCCCTGTCTCCCGGACAATCTCACGCCCAGCGGATTTTGATACCGATGGACGGCGCCCAGTCGGACCATCTGAAAGCCTACGGTGTAGCTTTCTGGCTGCTACAGGAAGGCGGGACGCTGGAATGGCTGCTGAACTATCGCGGCGGGTCGTTTTTATCGTCAAAGTATCAGGGACTGGAAGACCGGTTGTTATCACGCGGCGTCTCATATCAGGAGATCACTTCGGCTGAGGCCGCTGACATATACCGCATTATTGAAGTTGAAAACATGGAAAAAGTACAATTGGAAAAGGCGCCGAAAATTGCTGTTTATTCGCCGCCGTCACATCAGCCGTGGGATGACGCAGTGACTCTGGCGCTGAATTACGCCGAAATTGAATACGAGAGTATCTGGGACGAAGAGGTCCTGACCGGCAGGCTCGAAGAATACGACTGGCTGCATCTGCATCATGAAGATTTCACCGGCCAGTACGGAAAGTTTTATGCCGCGTATCGCAATCAGCTCTGGTATCAGCTGGACGTACAGAACAATGTCGATATGGCGCGCAAGGCGGGTTATTCAAAAGTTTCACGCATGAAAGCGGCGGTTGCATTTGAAATACGCGAGTATGTTGTGCGCGGCGGGTTTATGTTCGCCATGTGTTCGGCGCCGGAGACGATTGACATAGCGCTGGCCTCTCTGGGGACAGACATTGTTCCGCGCCAGTTTGACGGCGACCCGGTGGACCCTGATGCGCTCGATCGGCTGGAATTCGGCGGCACATTCGCTTTTGAAAACTTTGTCCCGGAACTAAACGCATTGGTCTACCAGCACAGCAATATCGATTCGTATCCGGAGCGGGGGAATACTATCAAGGACCAGCGCAAGGACTTGTTTTACCTGTTCAATTTTTCCGCCAAACTGGATCCGGTGCCGACTATGCTAGTGCAAAATCATGTGACAGTCGTGGACGGTTTCATGGGTCAGGCTACTGCGTTTTTCAAGGATGTTATCAAAAAGCATGTGACTGTCCTGGGCGAGCCAGGCGCGTATCCCGAGGCGCGTTATCTGCACGGCAATCTTGGCCGCGGAACATTCACCTTTCTCGGCGGACACGACCCCGAGGATTACCGTCACATGGTCGGCGACCCCAAAACCGAACTGGAACATCACAAAAACTCTCCCGGCTACCGCCTGATATTGAACAACGTACTTTTCCCCGCCGCCAAGAAAAAAGAACGCAAGACGTAGTCGGCTGTGCTAAACCGGAGATTATGAACTTGTAGGGGCGTCGCTTGCGACGCCTTTTTTTTTGCTCGGGTAAGTCAGGCGGCGCAACAATCAAGACCTAGCAAAACGAAAAAACCGCTAGCATTTCATGTTACTTGAAAATATGACGTGGATTATAATGTCCAAGAGAATCTGACGAGCGGATCGACAGAGTTCTGTTTTCATACAAGAACGTGTGTCTGAATACGTCAGCGTCCACCATGGTATAGATCACAATACGTTGAGTCGTTCCATTTCCTCGATGGTAGGGAGGTTGAATCGACGCCTTAACGTCGGCAGAAACGGCCTCCTTGAGTTTACGGAATTTGTCCCACTGTATCCTTACGAATTCCCGATGTTCTATCACGTATGCTGAATCTTGTACAAAGGGTTGATCTTCCTCATCAATGTACTCTTGCTCTGGTTGCCCACCGGTGATCTGCGCATGTACATCAAGCCAGTCGTTGAGGACTTCTCCAGCGCTGGCGAACTCGACAACTTGATTACATATATAGATCAATTCAGCTGGTCCAAATATCGAATTCGTGCACTTGTCCAGAATATTGTTCATTTTGCTGATAGTCTCACGCAATCTCGCGGAAAGAGGTTCCTTGAAAAAGTCGTTCTGCCCAAGAAAGATCCAAGACGAGTCATGCGTTACTGCTACGATGTCATCTCCACCGACAATGTCTCCGTACAATTCATATCGATATAACTCAATGCCCCTAAATACTGTAGGAATGGTTCCGCGATACCGTAGACTCTGCGAAAACTCTTCTTTTGATAAAGCCGTGTGGCCTTCACCTTCTGCGTAGCCGAGAACATCGTTGAGCATAACAATATGATCCGCATACTCAGTGTAGTTCACGTCCAAGAGGTGATCAAGCGCGATTGAATCTAACTGTCCTTGGTCCTGGGCCGAAGCTAATCCGGCAAGTACGAATAGGGCCACTACACTCAGTCTTTTCACTTTTCCGTTTCCTCCTCTTTTGTTGGCGTATCGTAGGGCAGAACCCATGCGGTTCTGTCTCTTTGGATTTATATGAACGCATTTGAACGCAATGAAGCGTTGCGTCTTATTACGTAATCTCACTAACCGGCGCTTCCATTTGTTCGCGCATGATTGCAAGCGCTTCGGCCAGCGTATGCGGTGTGACTTTAGCTTGCTTGTATCCCTCGGCGCTATTCAGGCTTGAATCGGCCGGACGGCGGGCTTTCCAGTTGAAATCTTTTTGATTCGCCCTTTCAATCAGCGTTTTATCAAATCCAAATTCATCAGCAATGACCAATGCGAAATAATAGCGTGACATGCGCTCTGGACCGGCATAATGAATCAGACCGGCGGTTTCTTGTTTCAACAGACCGACAATTCCGCGCGCTAAATCATCAGCCCAGATTGGGGTGTAAAATGAGTCGGATAGCGCTCTCACTTTTAGTTTTTCATCAAGACGAGCGGCAAAGTAGCTGAATAGATTCCCGGTTGTGAGCCAGTCAAATGTACCCGAGGCGCGCACCACCAGGTTTCGACTATTTTGCAATGTCATTGATTCTGATTCGAGTTTTGTTTTGCCATAGACAGACAATGGCGCCGGGAGTGAATCTGGAATATACGATCCACTTTTGCCGTCGAAAACATAGTCCGAAGACAATTGAATAAGCTTCGCATCCGGCGCCTGTGCGGCCAGGGCTTGTGGAATCCCCGCATTCACACGACGGGCCAATTCAGGTTCATTCTCACAGCGTTCAACATCTGTCAGCGCCGCGAGATTGATAATTAAATCCGGCTGTGATGCATTGATGACATGCTCAAGAAAATCTTTGTCGGTAAGATCGCCAACCGCTGTTGTCTCAAACACCTGAGACCCGGCGCCGTGGAAGACAGAAAATATGCGCGACTTTTTGAATGCTTTTTTCAGATGCGGCAAAAGCCGCACACCGAGCATTCCTCCGGCGCCGGTCAGCAGAATTGTTCCGGGAAATTTCATGTTATAGCGGGTGCTCAGTTTGGACCGGACAGCGGCCGCTCCCATTCCGGCAGCAGTTTCAACCGCTCGCGATGTTCAACATACCAGTCGACTGTTTCCTTTAGCCCGGAGCGAAAATCAACCCGGGGTGAAAATCCGAGGGCGCTTATCTTTTCGCAGTTTATCCGGTAGCGCCGGTCATGTCCGGGCCGGTCGGCTACGTATTCGATGTCGATTCCAGTGGCGCCGGTTAATTCAATTAGTCTCCGGGTTATCTCAACGTTTGTTTTTCGGTTTGCTCCGGAGACATTGTAAATTTCACCATCAGCGCCGTACTCCAATGAGAGAGCTACGGCCGCCGAAAAGTCGCGCGCGTGAATCCAGTCGCGCTCATGCAAACCGTCACCATACAGCGGCAGCGGTTTTCCTTCCAGCGCGCGGCAGACGAAAAACGGAATGAGTTTTTCCGGGTACTGGCGCGGGCCGTAATTGTTACATCCGCGCACAATCAGGGCAGGGAAGTCATATGAGTTGACATATGACAAAACCGCCAAATCCGCCGCCGCTTTACTGGCGGCATAGGGAGAACTGGGGTTCAGCGGCGCGGTTTCGTCAAACTCTTCTCCTTCGGGAGTTGATCCATAGACTTCGTCAGTGGAAATCTGTATGAATCTGCTGACCCCGGCCTCGCGGGCGCATTTGAGCAGGCAAACCGCGCCGATCAGGTTCGTATGAAAGAAAACATCCGGGCGGGACAGCGAGCGGTCAACATGTGTTTCGGCCGCAAAGTTTACGACCGTGTCTATTTCAGGGCGTTCAAAAAACTCCGCAAGCGCTGTTGAATCAGTGATGTCAATCTGATGAAAAGATATATGTGCATTCTCGCCGGCCAGTTTTTGTTTCAACTCGCGCAGATTGCTTTCAAGTCCGGCGTAGGTAAGCGCATCGAGCGCATACAGCGGGACATCGGGAAATTTCGCACGAACAATCGGCAGGAATGTCGAGCCGATGAATCCGGCGGCGCCTGTTACCAGAATTCCCTTTCGGGGAGTGTAGTGGGGTTCATTCATCCGTGCCTGATTTCCCAATCATAGTCGATCAATTCAGTGTCAAATGGCAGGCGTTGTTCATCGGGGTTGACATGGTCGTAAGTTTCATTCGGAACATTCAGCGCGAGAGCTGTCCTGTCACCGATACATTTGATCCCATGATGGACCCCGGCCGGAATTTGCACCAGCTGCGGATTATCCTCACCGATGAAAAATTCCTGAGTTTGTCTTTCGGTAGCCGAGCCAGGGCGCAGATCGGCCAAAACGAGTTTGATGTTGCCGCTGATACAGGTAAAGTGGTCAATCTGTTTCTGATGGCAGTGCCAGGCCTTTACCACGCCGGGATGAACGCTGGTGATATACACCTGCCCGAACTTTGTGAACAAATCATCATCAGCGCGCAGAATCTCCATCAATTTCCCGCGTTCGTCGGGGATGACCTTCAGTTTTTTTACTCTGACACCGTCTATCATCGTTGGGGCCGCCCGGACGCTCTGAAGCTGTCCGTCTGCGGGGTTTCGGTCTGACTATTCTCCGGGGAGCGCTCATTAGCGCCACTGAGGGTACAAGATAGGTAATTGACTATGGGGCGCCAAGTTCACTTACCGGATCGGAATCTGCCAAAGCATTGTGGATTTTCCACCACATACGATAGTAGCCGAAACGATTCAATCAAATTGACTCGAAGCGTCAGGCCCGATAGATTTGCCAGGGAGTGAGGGCGGAATGATTCCGCGTCAGAAATCATGGCAGAACATATTTTCATGGGTATAGATTATGGCGGGCGGCGCA
>JADFNA010000134.1 GCA_022563625.1 Candidatus Zixiibacteriota bacterium | reverse complement strand
AATATCCAGTCGTCCGCGGGACCGTAAGAGACAGGAAAATCAAGAGCGCACCGGCGCTCGGGAGGTTTCTCCAAATCGAAGAAACATTTTTCCGCCACTTCGGCCACACTCTCCGCACCAAAGCCCATCGTACGCGCATCACCATGCACAACTAACAGAGAACCGGTTTTCGCCACGGAAGAAAACACACATTGCCTGTCCCAGGGCATGATCGTACGTAGGTCAATGAAATCCACATCGCCGGAAAACTTATCAGCCAGAAGCCTGCGGCATAGAGCGGCCGTGATTCCCCAACTGACAACAGTCAGCTTGCCGCCCTCAAAATCTTTTCTGGCAACACCAAATGGGACCGTATAATCTTTGCCCGGATATGGCGCCGCCAGCGTTGGATCGTTATAAAGTATTTTCTCTTCAATAAACAATACCGGGTCTTCGGCATGACGCAGAGCAGTTTTCATCAAACCGACTACGTCATGAACAGTCGAGGGCATTACGATATATATTCCCGGAAAATGCGCAAACGTTGCCTCAATAGATTGCGAATGGTTCAACGCGCCCGATCCGCGCAAATAACCGCCGCCGGTCGTGCGAATCACAACCGGCGCATGAAAATCTCCCGCCGTGCGCCAGCGCAGTGTGGAAAGGTTTGTGCGAATCGCCTCCATTGCCGGCCAGATATAGTCGCAGAATTGAATTTCAGGGACCGGCCGCAATCCGCGCACGGCCAGCCCGATTGCCGTTCCGACAATCAGCGACTCGGCCAGCGGTGTGTTGAAACAGCGATGCGCCCCGAATCTCTTTTGCAAATCAACTGTCACACCAAACACACCACCCTTGCCATACACCTTATCTTTACCCGGCAGGTCCTGCAAATGCTCGGCGCGGTCTTTCTGGGTCCAGTTCCAGGGATCTTTCTTGGAGTTCTCGGGGCCGAGCAACACTTCAGTCTTTCCGCAGTCTGCGACATCCTGACCGAAAGCAATTAGGCGCGGATCACGCGTGAATTCTTCGTGCATCAGAAGGTTTAGGGCCTGCTTAATTGTCTTGGGCGCCTGGTCGGGATATGTGGTATCAACCGCAACCGCCAGTGAATCACTCGTCACAGCGCTGTCAGGCGCGAAAAGATTCTCAAACAAACTTTCTCGCGTCTGCTTTTTTGCGGACCCGGCTTTCTGGCGGGCTTCGGCGACTTCGTTCTCCGCTTCCGCCTCGCGTTTTTCAATCTTTCCCTTTGCGACACCCAGATCTGTGATCATCCACTCCCGCATCATTTTCACCGGATCTCGTTCGGCCTCGCGCTCACGTTCAATAACTGTTCGGTAGCTCTTGCCGTCATCCGATTCCGAATGACCCAGCGGCCGGGTTACATGCGCATGCAACAACGCCGGTTTGCGCTGTGTGCGCACATATTCCACTATTTCGTACGCGGCAGCGTAACTCACCGGAAAGTCGCAACCGTCAATATCACCGATAACTTTCATAAGCGGATCGCCTTCGTCGTCTTTGGACTGCGCCAAACCGGAGACGAGATTGATTATCGACCCGCCCGCAGTCTGTTCCCGCACCGGAGTTGAGATAGCATACCCGTCGTCTTCAATAACGAACAATACCGGCGCGCGTTTGACACAGGCGTAGTTGACCGATTCCATAAAGTCACCCTCGGAAGTTGAACCGTCGCCGCCAAAAACCACTGTGATACCTTCGGCGTCGAAACCATCAATCCGATCTGCAATCGCAGAATCAGCCGCGGCGATTTTTGTCCCGAGCGCATAACCGACCGCAGGGCAAAACTGCGTGCCCACTGCGCTGGCCGCCGACCAGATTTTCAAATCGCTATGACCCCAGTGATGGGGCATCTGGCGTCCACCGGATGCGCGGTCTTCTGCCGCGCCGACCGCCATCAGCAGTACCTCGTATGGCGTGATGCCATAGGCCAGATTCAGCGCCAGATCGCGGTAATAAGGCGCAATAAAGTCAACACCCGGGCGCAGGAAAGGCGCCAGGGCTATTTGAATTATTTCATGCCCTGCGCCGAAAATTTGAAAATAGCTCCGGCCCGTGCGCTTGAGCAATGTCTGGACATGATCAAGAGTACGGGCGGTGAAAGCGTGCCGGTACATCTCCAGCGCGAGTTCGGAGCTGATTTTCTTGCTCTTCATTAGATTCATTTTTTGTCTATCCGGGGCAGACGGCGCCGGCCTGGCGGCCCTCAGTGAACGCCTCTCGCCGGTTTTCTCTTTAGTTGCGGACATGCTTTTCCTGTTCCCTGTTTCGTCAATATATCCATTTTACCTGTGCAGATTAGTGTTTTCGATCATACTGCGCAACTGCTGGGAGCCGGGTCCCAGGCGCCGGTATTCCAGGGTCCAACAATCCACTATACTCCCGTCCGGGAGTAAATGCGCCCGAAAGCCGATGAATGAGAAACTGAAGGGATTGATAAACAGCTCTGATTTCAGCGGCGGTTCGCTGGCATATCATGCCCTGCAGCCGCAGATAGAAATCGAGTGGCTGAATGGCTGTGCTCTGCCAAGAATTGAGAGCTTCGTCATCGGCGACCCACTTACGCCGGCGGGAGAGTCAGTGTCCCATCCTGATCCGCTGGAAATACGGCGCCATTACCCGCATCTGTCGTTTGTTCATATCGGAGCCGGATTCGCCCGCTCGCTAAAGGGCGCCGGTTACAACATCACGGCCCTGGGATGTGAGGCGCTGGTCGATCTGCCCTTTTCTCTGGCAGGTCCCAGAAAGTCAGATCTGCGCCGGGCGCTGAATCAGTCACTGAAAGCAGGGGTCCACGTGCGTGAGGTTCGCGAGCGAGAATTCCCTACACTCGCCCGTGAAATCGAACTCGCAAACAGCAAATGGCTCGAGAATCGTCCGCTTTATCGCCGGGAGTTCCGCTTTATGGCGCGGCCCTTTGTGGACCGCTTCCAGGCAGGTGAACGCCGTTTTGTGGCTTTCCAGAATGGCAGAGCCATAGGTCTTGCCGTATACGATCCAATTCTCAGCAACGGTTGTCCCGACGGTTATCTTGAAACCATAATTCGCAGCTATCCCGCCTCTCCCGCGGGAGTGCGAGACCTGCTGACCATAACCGCCCTGAATCAATTCACTACAGAGGGCGTCTCGCTGGTGTCTCTGGGACTGTGCCCTTTTCATTCACAACCGGACAGCTCCAAACTGGAAAACTGCCGCCTGACCGGCCTGGCGCTGAAACTGTTTTACCGTTTTTGCGGGGAAATATTCAACTGCCGAGGACTGGCGTTTCACAAATCCCGCTACCGGCCGCGTTTCAAAACGGTATACTTCGCAACACTTTCCCGATTTACGTTGATAGAGCTCTATCGAATCTGCCGCTTGAGCAACATCGACGCCCTTTATCCAGCTCTGAGTCTTTATGACAATTTTCGCCTGCGCCTGATGCGGCAGCTCTTCCGTAAACGGCCAGAGCAAAGCGCGCTCTAAGAGCCTGCCCTGTTGCCCTCAAACGGCCAGAAATTGTCACAACAACTCACCTCACTCAGGCTCGAGCGTAAGGCGCCGATATGAACGAATGTCAGGCTGCCTGTGACCGCATTTTTGACGGCGGACAAAGGCGCCCATCTCATTTTAGCGCAAATAGCCAGCAGCAGGCAGGAACGCTCTACCGCAGACGGACCAGATGGAAGAAAAAAAACGCCTGGACAGGATTTTGCTCGATTTGGGACTTCTCACCGAGGAGCAAATCAAACATGCTCTCAAACAGCAGAAAACCCATGGCGGCCGCTTCGGCAGCAATCTGCTTTATCATCACTATCTGACCGAGGCAGGTCTGGTCCGAGCATTGTCCCTGCAGTCAGGTTTTGAGGGAATTACTCTCGATGAGCGTGAAATTGACACCTCTATTCTCGAATTCATCCCGCTTGAAGTTGCCAAAGCCCGCAAAGTAATCCCTTTTGATTACGACACCAAAGAGAAAATCCTCAAAGTCGCCGTAGCCGACCCGAACCAGCCGGGCCTGAAGGAAGAGATGGATTTTCTGGGGGACGGTAAGACGGTCAAACTGTATGTCGCCTCAGAAGCCGCTGTCTACCTGGCGATCGAAAGGTTCTATCTCGGGCGCGAAAGCTCACTGGAAGAGAGCCGGCCGTTCAGAATTCCTGTAGAATTGAGCGACATCGGCAACTCGGAATTCAACATTGACCGCGAGGAAGATACCGGGTCCTCGTCATCTTCGAGGGTTGTGATCGTCACCGACGAGGAGTTCGCCGGGCCTTTACTAAAATCGGTTATCGAACGAAATGGTCCGCGAGTGGAACTCGTGCATTCAGTCGATGAAGCCCTGAAGATTATTGACCGTAGATTTGTAGAAACGGTTCTGGTTCGCGAAAGTTTATGCAAAAACCGCAAAGAGGTCGAAGCGATGATCCGCGCGGTGAATTTCCGTACCGAGTTCAAATTGTTCCCCAATTGCAGCCAACTGGCGCTGGGGAGTCTGGCGAATCTGGGAAGGATGGACATTCTCAAGAGTGTCGAACTCCTGGTTTCGCTGCTTTCAACAGTCAGCGGCGACCGGGATTCACGGGCAATTATGGTAGGACGCTATGCCTCGCGCATCTGCGAAAAACTGGGAATCCCCAATTCGGACCGCCAGAAAATAGTCAGCGCCGGGTTCCTCCACCACCTTTCACAGTACGCCGGTCCTGAAGTTGATGGAGATTTAACACGCAAAGAAATCATGAACAACACAGCCGCGCTGCTCGATTCAGTCAACTTTGATCCAGAACTGGTTGAAATCCTGCGGCAGGCCTATGTCGAGCCAACGGCTGATATTTCGGCCGGAGGGATGTCTGTTGCCCAGCTTGGCGCGAATATTTTGACTCTGGCGGACCACTTTTGCGAAAATTTTGCTGGCCAGGCGCAGATCACTCTGGTAAAGTTTGAGGAAATCAAGGGCCGCTATCTTGAACTCACCGAGTCACTGTTTTTGCCGGAAGTCGCCAACGCGTTCATCCTGACAATTCAGGAGGAATGTCTGAACATGGAGCTGACGCATACCCGCGGCGAAGTCATTTTCTACTACCACAAAAACGCCCCTGTCGATCCGTTTGTGTCATACCACCTTAGATCAAAAGGCGTGCGTTCCACAGATTCAACAACCCCAAAAGATTTGATCCAGATCTGCAAGAGGCGCACACCGGATGTCATTCTGATCGTTATCGCGGATGATGAGGATGACCATCTCAAAATTATCAAAGAACTGGGCGCGGCCGGTGTAGATTTCAAACACTCTCCGGGTATTCTAATTACACAGGCAAAACTCGAACGGAGCATGGATCAGCTTTTCCAAGCCGGGGTACATGATGTGGTAGACGACTCCGCCGGCTATGAAATCCTGGCCGCCAAAATACTGACCATGATTGAACGAAACCGTCGCCGAGAACAAGAAAACGCGAAAAACTCACCGGTGGCACAGGGCAAACTGGCCAATATCAACCTGATCGATTTGATACAAGCGCTGGGACCCGGGCGCAAAACAGTTCGAATTTCATTGCGCGAGGAAAATCAAGAATTGTCAGTCTATCTCGCCGAGGGCGCGATTGTCCACGCCGCATTGGGAGATATCCTCGGACCGGCGGCTATTTTCGAGGGTATCACCTGGCTCACCGGATCTTTCTACGTGACATTGGTGGATACCGAATCCATTCCCGAACCAAATGTCGACCTTCCCAACGAATCGATAC
>JADFNA010000133.1 GCA_022563625.1 Candidatus Zixiibacteriota bacterium | reverse complement strand
GCAAGAAACTTGCGGATGCGCGGTTGCAGGTTGTTGGCGCCGGAGATTATATGGATCAACTCAAAGCGCAGGCCGCCGAGTGAGGAGTGTCAGATGCGATTGAGTTTACCGGATTTGTCAGCGCCGATGATAAAATAGAGCGGCTGCGCCGGGCGCATGTCTGCGTATGTCCGTCTATGAAAGAGGGCTGGGGGTTGACTAATATTGAAGCGAACGCTTGTGGAACTACGGTCATCGCCGCCGATGTGGAAGGATTGCGTGATTCGGTCAATGACGGTGTCTCGGGATTGTTGTATCCCTATGGTGACTTAGAGGCGCTGGCGGAGAGACTAACCGGCGTTCTGAGTGACGACGAAGCAAGACACAAACTGGAGCGGGGCGCGATTGATTGGGCCAGACAGTTCAACTGGGATGACGCTGCCGAAAAGTTTATGACAGTCATCAGGGACACACTGGAAACTTCGGCCCATCCAAAGCAAAAAACAGAACAGGTAGAGCAGGAGTAAGGCGCACATCCGATGGCGTTTCTCACGAAAAGATCACTTAGTATTGTCCTTGGCTTTGCGATTTCGCTGATTGCGATATATTTTATCGCCCGCGGAATTGATTTTGGAAAAGTCGCCAATGCGCTGTCGCTGGCAAATTACTGGTGGCTGATTCCGAACATTGTTGTGATACTTTTCAGCATGTATCAGCGCGCCTGGCGCTGGGGGCGTATGACGGCGCCGATTAAGCGCGTGCGGTTTGAGCATTTGTTATCATCAACCGCAATCGGATTTATGGCGAACAATATACTGCCGCTTCGGCTGGGAGAATTTGTGCGGGCCTATGCGCTGTCGCGCCAGGACCCTGAGATTTCCAAATCCGCCTCGCTGGCGATGATCTTTACTGAACGGATCGTGTTCGACCTGGCGGCGCTTCTGGCGATATTCGGCGTCGTTTTGGGTGTCACGTCGATTGAAATCGAAGAGAGTGTCAAGAACAACAGCCTAGTGATTCTGGCTGTGGCGCTGGCGGGTTGTATTTTCGCGCTGGTGATTGCAAAATGGCCCGGGCCGATCGCTGCATTCGCCGGCCGCCGGCTGGCCTTTCTTCCCGGCCTGGCCGCCGAGTTTGTCGTCAGCGTGATTCAAAAATTCGCGCTTGGATTGCAGTTTATGAGGCGCCTCTCAGATGGACTATCGGTGATGCTGCAAACCGCATTCATCTGGATTTTCCTGGGTCTTTCGAATTATTTTGTTTTCCTGGTGTTTGATCTGGCGCTCCCGCTTGAGGCGTCATTCGCGACACTGGCAATTGTGTCGATAGCTATCCTGCTCCCCAGTTCACCGGGGTTTATCGGCGTCTACCATGCGGCAGTGATATTCACTCTTGGCCAGTACGACGTTGACAAAGAAACCGCGGTGGCCTGTGCAATCGTAATGCACGCGGCTCAGTATGTTGCGGTCACACTTTTCGGGCTGTATCATCTCTGGCGCAGCCAACTGACGATCAGCGATGTTGGGAGCGGACCCAATGAGTAGGATACCGGAATGACAAGCTCCGCAAATAAAACACTGGTCATTCTTCCGGCCTACAACGAGCAGGGCAAGATTGGCCGGGTAGTGGAGAAAATCAAAAATACCGGCCTGGAACTGTCGATTGTTGTTGTAGATGACTGCTCCACCGATGACACGCGGGCCGAAGCGCTGTCCGCCGGGGCGCAAGTTATCACGCATGAACAGAACACCGGTGTGGGCGGCGGCATTCGCAGCGGGATAAAATACGGACTTGATAACCAATACAGCATCGGTGTGGTTATATCAGGCGATGATCAACATGAACCGTCAGAGCTCCCGGTGACGATTGATCCGATTCGGAACGGAGATTACGACTTTATTCAGGGTTCGCGCTATATGCCCGGCGGGAAAGTTATCAATGAACAGCGTTTTCGTAAGTTTACTACAATCTGGTACAGCCGTTTCTTCTCGGCCTTGACCGGCAAGAAAATCACCGATGCAACGAATGGATTTCGCGCCTTTCGCTTTTCGATTTTCGCGGACGAAGACATTAATCTGGATCAGGACTGGCTGAACGGCTACGAGCTTGAGCCATATTTGCTGTACAAAGTGGTCACTTCGGGCCGGCATAGATTCAAAGAGGCGCCGATTACTGTCCGCTACCATGCCACGAGCAAAGAATACACGAAAATGCGGCCTGTCAGAGATTGGTGGCGCCTGGCCCGGCCGATGTTTATACTTAAACTCGGCCTGAAAAAATAGGCCGCCTGGCCCGATATGTGGAGATGTAATTATGATTACTGAGATAAACTTCAAAGGTAAAAGAGTACTGGTTACAGGCGGGGCCGGGTTTGTCGGCCCAAATCTCGTGCGCGCAGTGTTTGACGCCGGCGGACAGGTTATCGTTCTCGATGATCTGTTCACCGGGACCAGGGACAATATCGACAGTGATATCGAGTATGAGTTTGTCGAAGGGAGCGTCACCGACCAAAAACTGGTTGGCGAGTTGGTGGGGCGGGTTGACTATGTGGCCCATATGGCGGCCCGGAATATCATAATTTCCACTAAAGACCCGCGTGAAGATTATGCTACAAATATCGGCGGCACATTAAATATTCTGCTGGCCGCTCGTGAGAATCCCGATGTCCGCGTGGTTTACACATCATCGGCCTCTGTTTATGGGAATCCCCGCAGTTTGCCTATTCTCGAAGACGAAACCCCGCTGACTTTTTCGCCCTATTCAGTTTCAAAACTTGCCGGTGAAAATTACTGCACTGCTTTTTATGAGACGTATGGAGTAAAAGTCGCATCGGTTCGCTACTCCAATGTCTACGGCATCAAACAGGACCCGGCCAATCCCTACTGCGGAGTAGTGTCGAAGTTTATCGAAGCGCTCGATGCGGGTAAACCGGTAACAGTTCACGGTGACGGATTACAGACGCGCGACTACACGTATGTTACCGACACAGTTGAGGCGACGTTGATTGCGCTGTTGTCAGCGAAGGCCGACGGCATGGTGTTTAACATTGGCGCCGGTGTGGAAACTTCTGTCTTGACTCTGGCCGAAGAAATTGGACTGGCGATGGGTAAAAAAGTCGAGATACGGCATGTTGACCGGCGCGACATAGACAACATCCGGCGCCGGGTGTTGAATATTGAGCGCATTCGCTCGCGCCTCAGATGGCAGCCGCAGACGACACTGCGCGAGGGTATCCGCCGCACTGTAGAGTGGTGGGAGAAGGCGAAGCAGGCGCAGTCGCAATCGCGGGCTTAGGGGCCGGATAGTCTCATACGGGAATTCACTCAAGTGTCGGGTCACTCGACTCTGGCGCAAAGTATCTACTCAACTTATCTCAACAATGCCAGACTGATTTTCCAAAACTTGGTGTTGGAAAGGAGATCGTCAGGCAACTGGCGAATTTTCGCGTAGTCAAAGCGTATGTCAATCCTACGCCAGAAAGGAAGCTCGTCGTCGTTCATATCGCCAAGCCGGTCACGACTGACTAATCTAAGAAATCCGTTGAAGCTGAAACCGCTACCGAAGGAAGATGGAAAAGGAATATCGACGCTTGAACTGAAGGCCCCCGCTCTCACATAGAAGGATTCAAATAGACCCACTTCGATGCCGCCTCGGCGCACTGATTCAAGTTCGCGAAGGGCGCCGGAAACATCCGTATCCAATTGAGCGCTAGCCAGAAGCGAGAGGCTGCGCAGTTTTGGATAACCCCAACTCGCTGAAACAGCGGCCCCGAATTGATTTACTTTCGGCGTTGGATCGGGCTGTGCCTGATCGATAAATACGAAGTCCGCGCCATACAGTGTTTGCAAAATCGAAGCTCGGACTGAAAATTCATTGTCCTCATCCGCTGATCCGGCGACAGGTACTTCAAGCATAACAGCCGCGTCTATGAGCGACGCCCTAGCGGTCCCAATGCCGAACTCTGCCCCTGCGCCAATTGCTCCAAGGTGCGATTCTATCAGACGGGCCGTAATTCCAAATCCGTATTTTATACGGCCCATCCGCGCATAGCCGAGGCTCAATCCGTAGGTGTTTTCGCTCGGACTCAGCGTTCTTATGGCCGCGCCGGTAGCGTCTGTTAAGATGATCGTCCCAAATGTGAACCGCTGATAGAAGACACCAACGGACAGAGCGGCAGCTATGTTCTTGTTGGGTATTAGCGAATAAGTGAATGAAACTCCCCGTAGAAGTATATCGTCCGCCAGATCTGGAAACCAGGCGGTCCCAATTGGCGGTGTTATGGAAAACTGTTTTTTTAAATGATACAACGCCATCGCTGAAGGATTGTAGAAAACAGATTCCTGGTCTAACAGCAGTAACGCGCTGGAACCCATTGCGCTCCCACGGGGGGAATTCACCAACCGCACAAAATTACCCGCTGGTTGGGCGACTGTCGGAGTTGATGCAACTACGCAAGCAAAAAAGATTACTGTGATAGCAATTTTATTCTTGTGAATGTTCATGGTCAATATATCTTGGTTCATAATAGCTTAGTTCTCGAATCTTTCGACGTAGTCCTGTCAAGGCTGACAACCTTTTCACGGATTCGTCAGAACGTACCTCATTTCCGAATTTATCTCAATTATTCTGCCGCGTCATCCGGCGATTGCCGGACTCCTCGCAAAGACGATTTGGGGTTTTTCAACAGTCCCGTTCGTCCGGGTTTCTCAAAGGCATAGCATTCGTCTAGAACATCAACGGGCAGTTGCGAATCGCGCCAGCTACCGGTTTGTTGTGGGTCCCAATGTCTTGGACACACCATTGATCAAATCATAAAAGGCGCCTTTATCCAGGTGTTCGCCCATAAGGAAAAGTCCTGTGGTATAAGGTTCGATTTCAAACCCTTTCACGGCTCTTGGCGCTAGATATCGTCGCAGCTGTTCCGCTCGGTCAGCTTGCCCTAGTTCCTTGGCCAGGCAATAGGCCCAGGATGTGGCGAGATCGTTGGTCGAAGTCTCCCCCTCAGGTTCAAGTTCACCGACTTGAACATGGGCAGCCTCTCCCTCAACGACCAAATTTCTCTGCCAACTCTCGAACCATTCGGACACCCGTTCGGGCACTATCCCACTCATCAGGAAGAGCGTCCAGATATCGGTGCCAATCGCGCGACTCTCAACGTTTGCAGCAGCATCGTTTGGTTGGGTGCCGTAGTAAAACATCGAGCCAGTCTCTTCACCGCACAAAAGATGTTTCTCAACGGTGGATAGCCAATCGGCATTCGCGGTGGACAAATCGGTATCGAACAGGCGGTCATGAACCGTATTGTTGATCAGCATGTGCGCATTGCACTGCACCATTGACACGTTGTTGAAGCAACTCACACCACAGCTGGCAGACTCCGAAGCCTGTTTCCAGAGACTTCGGGAGAGTTCGGTGTAGGTCGTCGACCTGCCGTCGACTTCGATGCGATCGGCCGGTGGCTCTCCGAAGACATCGATGTAGAAGCCAACAAACGTCGATACGCGCCCGGCGTATGTCAGGTTTCCCTTCTGAAGTGGCCAGGTCGGCTCATCGACCCCTTCATGCCAGTAGCTCCAGGATCGCGGATCAATCAGGCCTCGATAAATAGTATCAAGCTGAGGCCGAAGCTTATCGGCCTGGCTTGGATCTCGTTTGAGCGCCACATAGTACGCGAGCGCCGAGTACGCAAGTTGATACCTTCTCCCCATAGCCATCGAATCATCTTTTGACTGGTAGACTCGGGACCAGTCGCATTCCGA
>JADFNA010000132.1 GCA_022563625.1 Candidatus Zixiibacteriota bacterium | reverse complement strand
TCAAAATTCGCCAGCATTTTTTGCAGGGTCGGGAAACCATGTTTGTGGCAGCCGGGACACCAGCTCTGAAAACAGTACAGGTAAAGGACCTTGCCTTTGTAGTCGCTGATGTCTAGCGATTGCTTGCCAGGCGGCAGGTTATGCCACTTTTCGACACTCCAGTCTGGCGCGGGTCGGTCCAGTATGCCCAGGTCACGGCGTTGGGCAAGAGAGTCGCCGGTGGAGATAATCATGAGTAACGCGGCAAGCGCTGGCAATGTGAGTCTATTAGGTTTCATTTTCTTGCATTTCGACCGGAAAAAATCAAGCGGTTATCTCATCCGCCGGCGCCTGAGGAATATAACAGGTCTTCGGCCCGTATGTTCAGATAAGAATCAGATACGGTTGACCTACTGACGGGTTTTACCGAACTTGTGACCAATGAATGATAGTGGCGCTAAATAAGAGAGCGATGGGAAGGGGCGGAAGTGTGGACTATAAGGCGATAGTGATTGGCACCGGGCAGGGCGGAAAACCGCTGGCGGGCGCGTTCGCAGTGGCGAAATGGAATACGGCGATAGTCGAGTGCGGAGATGTGGGTGGGACATGTGTCAATGTCGGCTGTACTCCGACCAAGACAATGGTTGCCAGCGCGCGAGTTGCTTATCTGGCGCGCCGGGGGCGGGAGTACGGGGTCGAATGCTCTGATATGGAAATCAACCTGCAGACAGTGCGCGAGCGCAAACGCAAAATCGTGGACATGTTTCGCGGCGGCAGTGAGCGAGGCATGACACGCCACGAGACATTGGAGCTGATTCGCGGAACTGCTTCATTCACCGGACCTAAAACGCTTAGCGTGGCGCTCAACGACGGCGGGACGCGCGAGATTCGCTCCGACAAGATTTTCATCAACGCCGGGACCAGACCGCTGATTCCGGACATTGAGGGACTCAGCAAGACGCCGTATCTGACATCCACGACTATCATGGAGCTGGGCGAGGTCCCGGAACATTTGCTGGTGATTGGCGGCGGATATATCGGAGTCGAATTCGGGCAGATGTTCCGCCGCTTCGGGTCCGAGGTGACAATAATCCAGCGCGGCAAAAGCCTGCTGGGACGTGAGGATGAAGATGTAGCGGCGGAAGTATTGAAAATCCTGACCGAAGACGGAGTTAAAGTGATACTTGAAGCCCGGCCGCTGGGAGTTTCCGGGTCTGAAAACAGGGGCGTCGAAGTCACGTTCAAGTCCCACACCGGCGAGAAAACACTCAGCGGATCACACTTGCTGGTCAGCGTCGGGCGAGTGTCGAATGCTGACACACTAAATCTGTCGGCATCCGGAATTGAGACCGATTCGCGGGGGAATATCAAAGTCAATGACAAACTTGAGACCAGCGCCTCCGGGGTGTGGGCGTTGGGTGATGTCAATGGCGGCCCGGCCTTTACTCATATCTCTTATGATGATTTCCGCGTTTTGAAGGCCAATATCATTGATGGCGGTGATGCCAATACGAGCGGGAGGTTGGTCCCGTACTGTGTCTACACAGACCCTCAACTCGGCCGGGTTGGACTCACTGAGCGCCAGGCCAAAGAGCAGGGGCTGAACTACCGCGTCGCGAAAATCCCGATGACACATGTCGCCCGGGCGCTGGAGATGGATGAAACGCGCGGGTTTATGAAAGCGATTGTCGATGCCGACACGGAACAGATTCTCGGCGCGGCGGTTTTGGGAATAGAGGGCGGTGAGGTGATGTCGGTACTGCAGATGGCGATGATGGGCAAAGTCCCATACACAACGGTCCGCGATGGCGTATTCGCGCATCCAACCCTGGCTGAGTCGTTGAATAATTTGTTTATGGCGATGGATGGGTGAGGATAACAAAATGAGGTCAAATTCTCAATGAAACCAATTTCCAAGGGGCTTCTCTTATTCCTGTGTATATTCGGTCTCAACCTGTGTTGTGTTATGGGTTGCCAAAACTCCGTCGCACAGCAGATCGCGTTTGAGCGAAAAGACGGTGAAAGGACAGATGATGGATGGAGAACTGTGCATATCTACAAGCATGTGATTCCGGGGGGAGCTACTACTCCAGTTGCCACATTCGGTGGACGTTGGGGGGGACTTACTGTATCACCTAGAGGCGATAAGCTCGCGGCCCTTTTGGTTGGTGGGGGAACTGAACCCACCAGGGTTAGAGTTATGGACGGCACAGGAAAGATAACATATGAGACGGCATTTTCTGGAAAAGAGATGTACGAGATGTATGAGATGTCTTTCAGTCCCGATTCGAAAA
Organism: Candidatus Zixiibacteriota bacterium; assembly: GCA_022563625.1. Classification (GTDB taxonomy): domain Bacteria; phylum Zixibacteria; class MSB-5A5; order GN15; family JACZUZ01; genus JADFNA01. Next base: position 3,484 of record JADFNA010000132.1, on the reverse strand, counting down.
GAATGGCCGTAATTATCGGAGAAGATGACCGGAATGAATTCACCTTTACATCGACGGGATTGGCGATTGTAGACTTACAGGAGTCGTCTGTGGACTGGCTCATTGAAGCCGTGGGTATCGACGACAGGCCAAGTAATTGGTACAGGACATCTATCGACAGCCTCAATTGGTGGATTAGAGATGTGCTGTGGATGAATGATTCAACCCTCCTGGCGCTCAGTCTTGTAACGGGTCGAGTTTTCAATATCCGAACTGGTGAAGTAACGTGGACGTTTGAAGTTGAAGGAGATTGCGGTATAGGAATCCACAAGCCCATGCTCTCTGCTGACGGCAGATTCCTCGTCTTTGGCTTGTGCCTCCAACGCGATTCAAGAGATTCCGAAATGCTCTATGACTTACAAGAAAGAAAATTCGTAACGGGATTTTCGGAGGTGGCGTATGGTCTCGACATTGTGCCGGACGAATGGATAGTGTCTGCAAAATGGTTGGGTGAGTCAGGTAGCCTGCTTCTAGTAGAAATGCGCCCGGGCGTTTTCTTTGACGAAACTGTTGGCTACCGAAGACCACGGCAAAAACCTGTGCATCTCAGATTAATAGATGTGTCAAGAAATGTTCTTGTTGCTGAAGCTCTGGATTCAAAGTATTCCGTGGATGTTGAAGGAAAGTGGTGGTGGACTCTTCCGAGATATAATAATTTGGTAGGCTTAGACAGTCTGCTCGTTCCCTTTTCCGTTGATCTGCTCATTCAATGACTAACAAAATGGAGCCTTGCGTTCGAGGGATGTCAGAACCCGTCGAAAACTCATGTTTTCTTTGGGGATTCTGACCTACGGATCTTATCATAACATTCTACTAAAGAACAATAAATCTATATGAGAAAACTATACTACAGAACGTTCGCCAAAGTAGCGCTGCCAGTATACCTGGGTGGAACTTTAATTCACATTAGTCGCCTTATATTTGATTTCCCGATCACAAAAATGCCTGTTCAAGTAGATTGGTTCGTTGTACTGTTTGCTGGATATGCTGGTATGGGGTTTCTTGTTTTTGTCAAAGAAATCTTCTTCAAGAGTAAGTGGGATAGGCTTGCATATGCCCTGCTGGTATTTCATCTTCTTGGTTCTGTGTTGTTCCATATGTATATCTTGATTGCGAACGACCGCACGATAATCGGCATTTTCCCGTATTGGTACAGCTATATCGCTGTTGCATATTTTGCGGCGCTGGGATACTACGTTCTTGGATTAAACAAAAGGTTTTATCACGCCGCGAAGTTGTAGACCACTGTCAGAACCCGTCGAAAGCTGACGCTTTCTTTGGGGATTCTGACCTATGGCCGCTTGTGACAGTCCTACTACTGCTTTGCCGAGAGTTCTGTAAATGCGAATTCGTGGGTGGCGCCGTCGAAGGGTTGGCCGTCAATAAGAGTGTGCGGGTAGATGAAATAGTTTAGCTCTTCGCTACCTGTCGAGGTTAGAATCTGAATATCGCGGCCGATGCTGAACGCAACCCGGTTCGGGTCTAATCTGCCGAAAAAATAATCTTTTTTCTCGGGATGTTTGATGGCCTCGGAGATATCGACCGGGACCCAGCCTGAGCCAGTGACATAGAACTCCGCCCAGCAATGATAGCCGGGGATGTCGCCCGATGATTTGTTTTCAGGAAGCGGGAAGCCCATCACAAAGCGCGCCGGGATTCCCAAGGCGCGGGCCATGCCGATAAACAGCGAATGGATGTCGGTGCAGTTCCCGCTACGTACGTCACAGGCGTAGATAGCATCGCCCATGCCCCATCCCTGGCCGGATTTGTCGTAGCTCATGGTGGCAAACAGGTGGTCATAGAGCGCCCGGGCTTTCTCGATTGTCTCCATATCATCCTTCACGACTTCGCGCGCCTCCTTGGCGATGCGACCGTCGATTGGCACAAGCCGGTCGGGTCCCAGAAAACGTTTCAGCAAGCGTTTCTGATTGGCGGAATTATCGTCACTGGCCGCGACGTGTGAAAGCAGAGCGCCGGCTTCGCGGCGGTTGACTGTTACATCTATTTGGATTTCGACCGCGTCGGGCAGTTCGCTATCGTTACCCCGCACACCCTTAAAGATCAGGACCTGGTTGCCATATTCAGGGTCAGTGTAACGGGTGTAATCAAGATTCGATACCACTGACTGATTGATGACGGCTTGTTGATCGTCGGAACGGGGGACAGGGACGCTTACTTCGATTTTTTCGGCGTCCCTGGGTATGTTGAGAATTGTTACATGGTATGAGAACTCAAAACGGCGCTGGCGAACCTCTTCGCTTCCAGAGAAAGCGGAGGAAGAAACCTCCGGCATGGCCGCGGCAACGAGCACGCAGGTTGCGACAATCGCCGCAGCCAGTGTTATCTTTGACTTCGCGTTCATATTGATTTGAAACGTCCTAATCGTCTCCAAGTTGCAGAAATAATTTCGCGAGTCAATATGTATTCGCGTGTTGCGCCTGACTATCTAGTCAACCTGTTTGGTTTGCCACAGGCCTTCTTCCTCAAACCAGGTGTAGCGCGGAGAACCGTCTTCTTTATGTATCATCACTTCGGTGACAACCAGTTCGCCGTCGGTTTCCTGCATGAAAAAGTCCAGATCGAACACTTTGCCGCCGGCCGAGTTGAAGTCAGAGCAGGCGAAGTACAGATTCTCGCCGACCTTTGCCAGCTTCTCCTTATGCACTTTGCTCAGAGTCAGGGTCAGCGCTTTCTTGGATTTCGTGTCGAAAACCATGAAAAAGCCGCCCTTTAACTTACAGTCGCCGTCCACATATCCGGTGATAGCTGCCTCCATCGCATCAACATCGACCTTAAATGTCGTTTTGGTCTCCGCAGGGTGTTCCGGGTGTTCCGCTTTTTTGGGATGCTCCGGGTGTTCCTGCGCAACGCCAAATGACGCCAGCGCGAGCAAGCTGAAGATCGTTATCATTGTTCGTGGTTTGTTCATCAGAAGACCTCCCTAAAATAAGTTCTCGAATGCGGATTCATTCCACCGGCCACAATTATACAATATACGACTCAATATGCCAGCCTCTAGTGGAAGAAATAATTCCGAAATCAAGGACATCGAGGTCGCATTTCCAGATTCGAGGCTCAAAGTCCTGCAACGCGCATCTCCGCAGGATGCTCAATTCGAACCGGGACAAGGAATTCCATCTTTTCACCCGGAGCCAGCGAGACCTTCCAGACCTCAACCCTGGCGGCGGCAGATTTCTGACCACTATCGAGCGGCGTCCAGACGCCAAACCAGAAGGCTACGCACACGATAAACACCGCGGCTGTCAGCACCAGGATTTTTTCACGCTCTTCCAGTGAATCGAACCAGCGCCTCATCGACCGATCTCCTTTATCTGGATGCGGCTGTTAACCTTTTCACCGTCCTGATCAGTGGACTGAATAGTCGCCCGGAATTGACCGTTTTGGCCGACGGCCCTTTGAATACTATCGAGCATCGCAACATTCG
>JADFNA010000131.1 GCA_022563625.1 Candidatus Zixiibacteriota bacterium | reverse complement strand
GATAACGCTGTTTGTTCCCGGTAGAACAAATGCGGGGTCGGAAATTGCATTGCCGGTCACCAGTGAGCTGGCCAGAATAGCCGAGGCGACCGGCTCAACACAGCCGAAGCGGAAGGTCTTGACCATGTTATCCGTCCAACCGCCTTCGGACTGAATTGCCCCACCCGGGTCAGAGTCGTTCATGTACGAAACAACGTTGTACAGACTCCCGGCGAAGCCGGGATCCAGGTTGGGGGTCAAGTCCGTAATTGCGGCAAAATCAAATCCAGTGACATCAATGCCGTAACGCAGGGCGCTGTGCCAGGCGTCCGAATCGCAATCCGGATTGACACCGCCAGGGATGGTGTCGCAGTTCGGTGTGTAGGTGTTAGTCAGGTTACGCGCCGGGTCCCAGTTGAACCCGCTGTTTGCCGAGACCGTTACCCACAGATCGCCATTGGCGGCGCCGCCCGGAGCGGTAACCGCGCTGACCGAGCAGTCGTCATCAAGGCCGAGGGGCGTCGGAGCATACAGTGCGAATGTAACGTACAACTTGTTGTCACATTCGGTAATCTGGACCTCGCCCTGGTTGAGTTTGAAGACGCCGGAGTTACAGGTGGTCGGGTCCCAAACCGCGTCAGCCACAATACGGACAGCAGCCGTGGTCTCATCCCAATGGAAAATGCGGCTGCGGAAGGTAAACGGCTGTCCCGCATCCGGCCATTGGGCGGCGTTCCACACCAGATGCAAACTGCCTGCCAGATCAAACACAGCGGATGTGCGCGCATTTGGCGCAAATCCTTCGGCCGAATCACGCAGGGTGACGTTCTGGCACGGGGCAAAGGTGGCCCCTGCGTCAGTGGACTTCATGAAGTACATATCATTGTCCCACTGGCCGGAAAGCAAACCGTTGGAACGGCTGATCGAACAGTTGTTGACATTCCCGTCCCCACGGCCGCCGGCCCAGTAAACCGCGACATTGTTGTTGGCCCGTGAAGCGGTAACCGACGCGGCCAGCACACCACTGAAGCCAAAGATGTAGGCCGGCTCCCAGGCATTGGGCGCCGGGCCAATTCTACGCGTGTAAGTAAAGTAGTCGCGACCGTTATCGGTGGCAGTGGTTGCGGCCACAATGTGGTACACCGAAGTGGCTGGACTGGCGCCGTTCGTGTAAGCCACACGCGGCCAGATATTCTGCTCACCCTGAGACAGATGAATCGTGTCGTACATCAGCGTATCAACCCTAAAGTTGACAAAATCACCCAACGTCGGGGTCACATTATGACCGGTGAAGTTAAAGAAACGGCTGCCGGCCCCTCCAAAGTTCTGGTCCCAGTGATAGACGGCGATCGACGTGCCGTTGACTGCCGCGTCTATCGTCGTGTAACCGGAACGGTCAGGCGGAATCAGGCCAGGGCCAACGTCCACTCCGCCGGTATTGTTAGCCAGCACACCTAACGCCGGATCGTAAGCCTCATAGCGTACGTTTCGTCCGCCGCTGGCAGAGTTGTTGTCCTGGTTCATCCAGACAAAGTTGATGTTCAAATCCGGAGGAACAGTGGCAATTTGCCTGTCCATTGTCCCGTTCTTCTGGTACTCATAGAAGGTGCACCCAATGGTCAACCCACGGACCGGGTCCGCGGTAGAGCCGGGAACACATCCCAGATTTGAGGCTCCGGCAGTCGCCCCAATGTAGCCGCCGACCGTGCCGGGGCTAACCGGCTGCCCAGAAGTTGGATGCGCACGGCTGTCCGCCGCAATAGCGTACTTGGCCGTCTGCACCACCAGTAAGCGCAGTTTCTCCGAGGTATCTTTGTCGATACCAAACGCAGAACCTGCGAGAGTGATGGCGAAAATGGCCAATGAAAGGGAAACTTTCCAAACTAAGTTCCTATTCATTTAGACGCTCCTTTCATAAAAGTTTTAGCGTTCATCCCAGTTTATTTACTTGCAACAATTCTTTGCAACATTCTTTGAAAAATTGTCTCACTTCTAAAATCTCTACTCTGAGAGGAAGAACCAATATCGCCCTGTAACGCATCCAGGGCTTGGACCTGCCTGTCAGAAAAAACTTCTATCCTGCAATTTCTTTGTACTGTCCTCCTTCGCTAACGTGTTGGCCATGGATTCTCGACCGTGAGAATTCCCCTGGCCAGATTCCTTCTTGATCTTTGCTCTAGTTATTTACGTTTCTGTGAGGGTTTGCCTGTCACCGTCGGGCGGCGCTCATAAGCGCGTTAGCTGAGGGGACATGGTACAGCGCGTCTGTCTGACTATGATGTCTTTGATGTCTTTAGCTTTGTTGACGACGCGGCCGAACACTGATTTGATCACCGTTTACTGAAGTATCTGAATAATGTAGTCTTAGGCAGTCCCAAAAACCTGTAGCTACAAGATAATAACAAGATAGATGTCAGTTGTCAACTCAAAAAGTGACAATCTTTGGCATCTTTTTGCCCTGGGAATGCAGTTTTTCGAGGCCCGGCTGAGATCAGCAAAGGACAAAACGCCAGCCTCGGCGCAGTTTCTGCGCCAGGCGCGGAATTTCTTGCCATCTTCTAGCCAAGCGGTAATTTGGAGATTATCACCCTAAGCGTTCCAAAACCCTCGCAGGCTCCGTTTGGTATGCAAAAAAGCGGGCGATCAGGACGAAAACATCAGCAATGTCGACCTTCTTGTCCCCATTTGTTCAGGCCCGAAGTCAGCATGGCGGAGCCTCGCAACCGGCGGAAATACTCACGATAAGAAAACCGCATCAGCGATGATGGCGTTGTTCTGCGGATTATTGTTAGCATCACCCGCCGTGGCTGATTAAGTTTCCGCGTTGGCCGGGTCGATCGCGTCTGTGAGGGCTTCCTCAAATTGAGTTTGAGCTCCAAAGCCAGTTTACCGCGCCGAACTAGAAAATGTTCTATTCGTACACATCGAGAATATTCGCCTCCGGCAATCTTGACACTTTAGGTCAACTTCTTGCATTGGACTCCGTTACCTCTTTCCATCAAAAAAACCCCCGGCCACTCTGGACCGGGGGTTCGTACGGACTGGATCGTTGCGACAATACGACCCTTCACTAGCCGCTATTTCAGCAGCGTCATCTTGCGCGTCTCGACGAATGAGCCGGCGCGAGCTCTGTAGAGGTAAATCCCCGATGCATAATTAGACGCATCCCACTCGACAACGACTGTGCCAGCGGAGGATTCTCCCGTAAACTCTTCAATCTTCTGTCCCTGAACATTGTAAATCGTAATGGTCCATTCGGACGAAACCGGCATATCCAGTGAAATCTTTGTCACCGGATTAAACGGGTTGGGGAAGTTTTGACGCAGCGCAAATTCAGTTGGCAGAAGAGTCCCATCATTAGCATCTTTGGGGATTGCTCCACCTCCACCACAGGAACCACAAGAGAAGCATCCACAATCCTCACCAAAGCCAGAGTTAGGGCATTTGGCTGATGCTGCGCCATTCGTCGTCGTAGAATACTCCTCGGCATTCCATGAGCTAAACATGTGCGGAGAGCTGAGCCAGATAGGGACGCCAAGCTGTTTCCCGCCTAAGCAGCCACCCTTTATCCCGACACTCATGGTGGCGACCAATGTCAGGTCCAAGCTTGAATCAATTTTCACAAAGCTGCTGGTGGTGACGACACTAAAAGTGCCATCACCGGTGGTTGAGTAGGTGACGCCGGTTCGTTGGGACTGTACGGCGTATATGCAAGAGTTTGCGGGGGTCCCGATATCGACTAAGAATGAATCCAGGTCGAAATTGCTGCGCACAAAAAGGCTGCCAACAGTACACGGCGAGGTCGTCGAGGTTCCCCCAATGGCTACAAACTCACCCATGACGATCTCCAGCGTGTCATCAAAATCATCCCAGGTCAGCAGACCGTTAGCTGAATCGGCTGAAACACATGCGGCGCTCGCCGTATCGGTGACAACTGTATTATTCGAAGTATGGCCAGCATGCGTAAACTTTGGGGTGATAAAACGATCGTCAAAGTCAGTTGGAGTATAGCCGGTAGCGTTCCAGCGCGATCTGAAGGCCAGCAAGTGGGTTGCGGTGGCCGAAGGACCCCGGTAATTGTCAAGACCGCTGCTGTCTTCCTGGTTAATGTTGATCAGTCCCGGATCATCATTGCAACTGAACTTAAACAATCCGAGTGTGCTATCAACATCGCCAGCGATAGCTCCAAAACCGGCTGCTCCCATATTAACATTAAAGGAGAGCCTTCCTATATGTTCGGAGTCAGCTGGATTGCCTGCCGCAAAAGTGTTGAGAAGTTTCAAACTCCAACGGAACTTCTTACCATCGGTCTGCATACCGACGACATTAGTCTCAGTGTCCACTCTGTCCACCGTGATAAAGGCAGAATCGGCAAGCGCCACGCTTCCGTTGTGAATAGTGTCGGCAGGGAAATAAATGAAACAAACTGTATTGAGAACGGTAGAATCATCAACCACAGAAACATTGGTGGGACCATCGGTAGCGAGGTCGCATTTAATTGTAAAACCGATTAAGTAAACTCTGGTGTCATCAAAACTATTTGCCGAGATATCGCTAAACGAAAGGTAGATGGTATCTTTGGAAGATGAAGTGTCGTAAAATGCCCAGATTTCATTTATTACACTATCATATGTTAGCAATAGGGTATCGTAAACGATTATCTGGTTTATCTCTTTAACTTTATAATTGGCCGTCATATGCACGGGCAACAACATAACCGAGTTGGCTGAATTTGACACAGTCGTATCACTGATTATAATCGTAGTGATGTAATCACCGATTGTCACTGACCCGCTGTTATAATTGCCGACAGCGGGTGATCTCATAAATCCGCCGTCTAACCCAATCTCATTTTCGGATTCGACCTCAGAGAAATTGAGTCCCATGGTGATTAAATCAGGGTTACATGCGGGAACAAACTTTATTGTGGCAAAGATATCGAAGCCGTTGTCGCCCGGGATGGAAAAGTTTCCAAGTTCAAATATCAGAACCAACTCACCCGGGGTAGTTGAATCATCAATGCCGAAAGTACCCGACCAATTGGCGCCGTCCTTCGCCGCGCTTACGTACGTCAATGAGTCAGTGTTATATACTATCACTGCATCGATTGTTTCCATGATTGTGCCGGCGGCCGTGTCAACCCTTATGCTAAACTCGATTACAGCCGTATCAGCGGCGCTGGCCGTCACCATTGTTCCCGGTATGAAGGCGGTATCGTGCGAGAGCTTGTAATGTAGTTTTGTCCAAGTTGTGGCATTCGCAGTAATTGGTAGCGCCACAGCGGCATACACGAAAAGGAGCGCTGTCCATGAACACTTTCTAAACATTTTTCATTTCCCTCCTGCCCTTTGTCTGCGCAAAAGTTTGAACTCAATTCAAGCACAGATACTTGAGCAATAAATAGTTCAATCTCATTCCCTTGATTAAAAGCAATCAAACTTAGTGCCAATTTCCAACACTCCTTTCTGCCTCGTTATAAATTTCTGTCGCGGGCATACGTCCGGCCTACTTGAATTCAAGCCCCTGATGCCGGTACCAACGGCTACTGACGGCTACTGACGGCGGTTAATACAAGCTGCTTGAGTGAAACAGGCTGGTGGCTCAAATAAAATAACGTAGCAAAGGTCGTGTCGGAAAAGTCCGTACAAGATTCCCAACTAGAACGAGAATAATGCCTATCGATGCAGATGTCAACTGTTATTATACGCAGAATCCTCGCGAGAGCAAAGCACAAGAACTCGGAGAGTCCTTGGACATTGACGATCAGTTTGTCCTGGCGACTTGGCTCAAAA